>CAKXKM010000052.1:0-1919 GCA_934876235.1 Collinsella sp. AF02-46-1
GCCCAGTGACGGGGTGCAGGTGATCTTGGCTTCCTTGGTCTGGATGATCTTGAACTGTGGGCGCCCGAGTACCTTACCGGCGGGGTCAAGCGCAGCGGTGATCACAGTAGGCAGCAGCTGAACGGTGCGCACGGGTTCGATGACCGCAATATCGACCATGCCATCGTTCATGCGGCAGTCGGGGAACAGGTTGATGTCGTTTTGAATGACCGAGGTATTGCCCGCCATGCAGCAGATGCCGTCGAGCTCCTCGACAATGCCGTCGTGCTCAATGGTAAAGTGCGCCACCGTGGGGTTGGGCGTGGCGAGAGCGGAGAGGAAGTAGGCGATCTCGCCGATGTCGTTTTTGGTGGGAGCGGCCTTCATCATGATCTCGGCGTCGAAGCCCGAGCCGGCGATGATGATAAAGCCGTGGCGCTTCTCTCTGCCGTTCTCGTCGAGCCAAAAGAGCTCGCCCATGTCCACTTTGACCGTGCGACCGGCGCGGCAAGCCTTGGCAAGCGCCGCCGCCTCAGGGGCATTGCCGATGTTGTTGAAGAACAGGCAGGCCGTGCCGGAGGGGAAGACGAGCGTGGGGACGCCGCATCCGCGCATCTGGTCGAGCACGTTGGAGACGGTGCCGTCGCCGCCCGAAATCACCACGCGATCAAACTCGCGCACGTCTGCCACGGCGTCCTCGGGTTCCATGCCATCGCCGATAAAACGCATCACGACCTCGTCGCCGCCCTGCGCGAGGGCGTGCGTGAATGCGTAGATTTCATCTGAGCTGGGGCCCGATGCCGGGTTGTGGATGATAAGGCAGCGCATACTTACGTTCCCGTTCTGTGACTAACCGAGTATAGTTGTAAGACAATGCCGTTATCCTACCCGTGTTTTTCGGGCCTAACCTTATTCGATGGGTTGATATGTACATTTCCACACATCAGGCTCTACTCGACTTTTGCCAGCGCGCCCGTGAGTTTGACGCGATTGCCGTCGATACCGAGTTTTTGCGCGAGCGCACGTTCCATCCGCGCCTGTGTTTGGTTCAGATTGCCACCCCTGCCGAGAGCGTCGCGGTCGACCCTCTGGTGATCGACGACCTGTCGCCGCTGGCCGAGCTTATGGCCGACGAGAGCGTGACCAAAGTCTTCCACGCCTGCTCGCAGGATATGGAGGTTATGCTCCATACCGTGGGCGTGCTGCCGCGTCCGATTTTTGACACGCAGGTGGCCGCCGCCTTTTTGGGCGAACGCCAGCAGATTTCCTACGGCGCGCTCGTGCAGACGTTTTGCGGCGTCTCGCTGCCCAAGACCGAGTCGCTGACCGACTGGTCGCGTCGCCCGCTGACCGACAAACAGATCGAGTACGCGATCGATGACGTCAAGTACCTGATCGTCGCCTATACCGAGATGATGAGCCGCCTGCGCGAGCTGGGCCGCGTGGACTGGGTGCTCGACGAGCTGCGCCCGCTGGCAGACGAGTCGCACTACCGCGCCGACCGCCATGAGGCATTCCGCAAGGTCAAGCGCATCAACTCGTGCAGCCGCCATCAGCTGGGCATTGCGCGCGAGCTCGCCGCCTGGCGCGAGGACCGCGCCGAGCGCCGCAACATCCCGCGCAAGTGGGTCATGTCCGACGATACGCTGCTGGCGCTCGTCAAGCGCAATCCCGTGCGCGTTGAGGAGTTCCGTAGCATCCGCGGTACCGATCAGCTGGGGGAGCGCGACGTGGACGGCGCGCTCATGGCCATCAAGCGCGGTGCGAGCTGCCCGCACGATCGTCTGCCGCTCATGGTGCGCGGGCACCGTCAGATCTCGCCGGAGCTGGAGAGCGTGACGGACCTCATGTATGCGCTTATTCGCCTGGTTGCCGAACGATCGGGCGTGGCGACCTCGGTCATTGCCTCGCGCGATGACCTGGCCGATTACATCGAGCAT
>CAKXKM010000052.1:1929-13854 GCA_934876235.1 Collinsella sp. AF02-46-1
CAGAGCCCCCTGCGCGAAGGCTGGCGTTTTGAGCTTGTGGGTTCGCGCCTGGACGATTTACTCTCGGGCAATATGGGGTTGACGGTCAAAGATGGCAAAATTGAATTGCTGTAAGGAAGCCTAGCCGCTTGAGTGGGTAAAATGCCTCCAACGTGTAACTCGATTCGGAGGAATTCGCATGCCTTATTACTATGGATACGGCTTTGGTATCGACCCGCTGTACCTGCTGGTTGTTCTTGTCTGCACGGTGCTTGGCCTTGCCGCGCAGAGCTATATCAATTCGACGTACAAGACGTGGTCCAAGGTTCGCTCGGACGGCGACACGGGCGCCAGGGTCGCTCGCCGCATGCTCGACGCCAACGGCTGCAATGCCGTGGGTATCAAGGGTGTCGCCGGTGAGCTCACTGACCATTACAACCCGCAGGACAACAACCTGTATCTGTCGGATTCCAACCGTTCGGGCGGCTCGGTCGCAAGCGTTGCTGTCGCTTGTCACGAGGCAGGCCATGCCGCGCAGCGTCAAAGCGGCTATGCCATGATGAAGGTACGTACCGCCCTCGTGCCGGTCGTCAACTTTACCCAGAACACCTGGACCATCGTGCTGCTCATGGGCCTGTTTATGAACATCGCGGGACTCACGACCCTCGCGCTGATCTTCTTCTCGTTTAGCGTGCTGTTCCAGCTCGTTACGCTGCCGGTCGAGATTGACGCCAGCCGCCGCGCCGTGGCGTATATCGAGCAGTCGGGCATGAGCTCCAAACAGGTCAACGGTGCCAAGAAGGTGCTGACGGCCGCCGCGCTTACCTATGTGGCTGCGGCGCTCACCTCGATTATTCAGCTGCTCTATCTTATGGCTCGCTACAACAGAAACTCCAACCGATAACAAATTGGGTCGCTGGGCGCCGCGGGGATTTGTGTCCCCGCGGCGCTGTACTATGTGTTGGACTTGAATTTGCGCAGGGCCGGAGCCCTTGTGCACGATGACGAAAGGAGGCTGCGTGGCAGGCTGGAATCTAACCGGCAATGCCGTTTCCGCCGAGTTCGACGGTTCGGACGAGCAAGAGCGTAAAGAGCTCAGCGTGAGCCAGGCGGTAGAGATCGCCGCCGGTGCGCTCGATGCCATTCCGCAGCTGAGCGTTCTGGGCGAGGTCACGGGTTTTCGTGGCCCAAACGCCCGAAGCGGCCACTGCTATTTCCAGATCAAGGACGATTCGGCCGCCGTTGACTGCATCATCTGGAAGGGCGCCTACCTTAAGCGCACCTTCGACTTGCGCGACGGCATGCAGGTAAGCTTTAAGGGCAGCTTCAATCTCTATAAGGCCACGGGCCGCATGAGCTTTGTCGCTCGCTCGTTTTCGCTGGCGGGGGAGGGTCTGCTGCGTCAACAAGTGGCGCAACTGGCCGAAAAGCTACGCCGCGAGGGCCTAATGGACGAAGCGCGCAAGCGCCGCATCCCGGTGTTCTGCTCGCGCGTGGCGGTCGTCACCTCGCTTTCGGGCGCCGTAATCGACGACGTCAAACGCACATTGCGTCGTCGCAACCCGCTCGTCGAGCTCGTCTGCGTGGGCGCCAAGGTGCAAGGCGAGGGCGCGCCGGCCGAGCTTATTGAAGGCTTGCGCCGCGCCGCTGCCATTACGCCGGCGCCCGACTGTATTTTGCTGGTGCGCGGCGGCGGCTCCTTTGAGGACCTCATGACCTTTAATGACGAGGAGCTTGCCCGCGCGGTGGCGGCTTGTCCTGTGCCCGTGGTGACCGGCATTGGCCATGAGCCCGATACCTCGATTTGCGACATGGTGAGCGACCGCCGCGCTTCCACGCCCACGGCGGCGGCCGAATCGGTGGCGCCGGCTATGACGGAGCTGGCAGATGTGCTCGAGGCGCGCCATCAGCGTCTGGGTGCCGCGATGGCATCGATGATTGGGTCGGCCCAGGTCGACCTGGAGATGCTCGATCAGCGCGGTCGCCGTGCCTGGGATACCTATACAGCTCGCTTGGGCGATGCACTCGACGCCGCCGCATGCCGCCCGTGCCTCAACGACCCCACATTTATGGTTGAGCGTCGCGAATCGGAGCTTGCGCTGACTGCCGATCGCCTGTCAGGCGCCATAGTACGCTCGGTCGGGACATTCCGCTCCAACTTTGAGCGCCTGCCCGAGCGTCTGGTTGCAAGCATCTCGGGGCTCGATGGCAAGCGCCATGCGCTCACGCTTGCGAGTTCCCGTCTGGAGCATCAGGGGCGCACGATGCTCAACAAACCCGCGTCCGACCTGGGCCGTGCGGCAGCCTCGCTCGATGCCCTGTCGCCGCTCAAGGTGCTTGCTCGCGGCTATTCCATCGCGTACAGCGATGATGGTGTGGCTACGAGTGCCAAGACCTTTAAGCCTGGCGACGCCATTCGCGTCCGCATGGCAGACGGCAACGTGGCGGCAACGGTCGATACGGTCGAGTAACCCGCGTTTCATTGCGATAAACCTTTAGGAAAGGAAACAGATATGGCAGAGAAGACCCCGGTCGAGCAGCTTACGTACAAGCAGGCCTCGCAGGAGCTGGAGCTCATCATCCGCAGCCTGGAGTCGGGCGATATGGAGCTCGAGGAGTCGCTCGAGAGCTACACCCGCGGCGTCGAGCTCCTCAAGAGCCTGCGCACCCGCCTGTCCGATGCCGAGCAGAAGGTCTCGGTGCTCCTTAAGGACGTCGACGGCAACGACGTACTCGCCGACGGCGAAGCCGCCAGCACCGACGACAACCTCTCGTTCTAACCATCTTGACCAAATATAATTACCTTGGTCTGCGAGAAAGGAACCAACCATGTGTGATTGCATCTTCTGCAAAATTGCCAACCACGAGATCCCCTCGACCGTTGTCTATGAGGACGACCAGGTCATCGCCTTCGACGACCTCAACCCCCAGGCGCCGGTCCACACGCTCGTAATCCCTAAGAAGCACTACAGCGACATCGCCGACAACGTACCCGCCGAGACCATGGGCGCCATGGCTCACGCCATCCAAGAGGTCGCCAAGGCCAAGGGTCTGGAGGACGGTTTCCGCGTCATCTCCAACAAAGGTGTCAACGCCGGCCAGACCGTCATGCACTTCCACATGCACGTCCTCGGTGGCAAAAATCTGGGCGAGAACCTCATCTGAGGGCGTGTAGCCCGTCGACTTGGCTGCCTTTGGAGTAATCAGTGCAGCTTTCTCAACTCGAATACCTTCAAGCGGTAGCGAACTACGGCGGCGTGCGCAAAGCGGCTCGCGCCGTTCACGTGAGCCCACAGGCCGTTTCGTCGGCAATTAAGAAACTGGAATCTGAGTATCAGATTGTTTTGCTCGACCGATCGGCGGGGGAGGCTGTTTTGTCTCCGGCGGGCAGAGAGTTCGCACGTCGCGCACGTATGATCCTGGCACAAGTCGACGATCTCAAAAAGTACGCTCAATCGAGGGGCGGCGGCGTTTCGCCCGACGGCCACTTCCGTCTTTACGCCCCCTGCCTTCATGGGCGGGGGCGCCTTTTTGCCGAAAACTGGTATGACTCGTTTGAGCGCTCGCACCCTCAGATTCATCTTGATGTGTGGCATCAGCCAACGGCAACATGCTTTGAATCACTCGTGCTTGGCATTTCGGATGCGGCCATCTCATTTGAGGAGCCAAGGGACGGTGTCCTTTCTTCGAAATACTTGGGTGAAAAGGAGCTCAAGGTTCTTTCGAGCCCGGCGGGTCATCAATCTGTGAGTGCTATGACCGTTCGTGAGTTACTGGGCGGCAGGCTCGCTGTTCCCATTAATTTGTCACCCTGTCTCAATGCAATCAATCAATGCCCTGAGGCCCAGCTGGTTAATTTCCGCTTCCGCGACGTCGAATACGAAAACAGGGCGCAGGCTGAGTTTCTTCAAGCCGGGGGATTGATATTGAGTTTTTCTGGCTCTTCTCTCGCATCAAATGGATTGGAGGTGAGCGAGTGCTCCATCGAAGGCTCGCATGACGTAGCCTTGCCCATCTACTTTTGCTATCGACAAAATGCCTGGACCGATCGACACCAGACGGTTTTTCTGCACCTATTGCGTCATCTTGCTTCGTGAGATTAATTGGCTTCGAGGTATCAAGTGATTATTGACGCCTTGTAACACATAGCTGACAGCTTTGCCCTCATGCTTTTCCAAGATTCCGATTTAGATTGCTGACTCTTGGAGGGCGGAGCATGAAAAACCGTACGGTTTTGCTTTATATGACGTTCGTTTTTCTGTCGAACTTCAGCACCATTTTGTATTTTCTGACGGTTTACCTTGAATTCGTCGGATTCTCGATGGTGGCGATTTCTAGCATGATGATTGCATACCAAGTGAGCAAGTTCATTCTTGAGGTTCCTACTGGTTATATTGCTGACAGGTTTGGACGAAAGGTGAGCGGCCTCGTTGGCATTGTGGGAATGCTTGGGTACTACGTCGCCCTGCTTCTCGTCCGTTCTCCTCTGCTTTTAATCGGTGCGTTTGCTCTTAAAGGTTTTGCCGTTGCATGTGTGAGCGGATCCATAGAAGCGATTTACATTGACAGCGTCTCTCAGGACCAGCTTGTAAGACTTAATGTCGTTGAGCGATTTGTTTTCTATGCCTCTTATGCCATCTCCGCTTGCGTGGGCGGTTTTATTTCGTCTGTCGGTGCATATCTCATTGGTCTTTCGGCAGATATCATCGCAATGGTGTTGACGTTGGTTGTCGTTGTCTGCATTCCTGAAATGCGAAGAGGGGGCACTGCGACGACACCTGAACATGGGATTAGCCCGAAGATGATCGGTACCGCTATTGCGGGTAATGGCATTCTTCGTTCAGCGTTCATCATGGACTGTTCTCAGGCATTTGCTTTTGTCGCCCTGGAAGACTTTTTCTCACTGCTGCTTGCGGGTCGCGGAATGAATGCCGTCGCTTCGGGTGTGACCATTGCGGTCCAGCTCCTTGCCTCGGCCTCCATGGGACTTATTGTGCCCAGTGCGATTGCTCATGTCGACAAGGGCCGCTTTGCGCGTATTTGCGGCATCGTGCGTCTTTTCCTGACAGCTTTGTTTTTGATTCCCCTTACTCCGGCTAATTTGCTGCCCGTGTTCTATGTGCTGCAGACGGTTGCGTACTCGTTATTTGCTCCAATTAAATACTCAGTTTTTCAAAAAGCAGCCGATTCTTCGATGCGCTGTTCACTGATTTCGGTTCAAAGCCAGATGGTGGCGGTGGGTGCCATCCTTTTCTATCTGTTCAATGCTGCGTTGAACAGCATCGCGGGCATTCGAGTCGTATTGCTTGTCGCGCTCGGGATTTCTTCCCTTGTGTATATCCCCGCGTTATTTCGTCTTACAAGCCAGAGGACATGAGTATTTAGGCACCGATAACTTATATATCAACGCAATAAACCCGAGCGCGAGGGCGTTTGGGTTTATTATTGAAGCGTATGTAACCTGGCGGCGCCACACCGCCTGTTAGTAGGGAGACACATGAACGTTCTGGTCGTCAACGCAGGATCTTCGACCCTTAAGTATCAGGTCATCGATACCAAGTCCCATAAGGTGTCCGCAAAGGGCTCCTGCGAGCGCGTCTGCTTTACCGGCGGTACCTTCACCCACGCTGCCAACGGCTCCAAGAAAGTGACCGAGAACATCGAGTTCCCCGACCACAAGGTCGCCATCGAGGTCGTCCTGAAGGACCTCGAGGCCAACGGCGTCAAGATCGAGGGCATCGGCCACCGTATCGTTCAGGGCGGTTGGTACTTTGGCGATTCCTCCCTCGTCGACGAGGACGTTCTCGCCAAGATCCGCGAGGTTGCCCCGCTCGCTCCGCTGCACAACAACCCCGAGGCCAACGTTATCGAGTACTGCCTGGAGCAGTATCCCGACCTGCCCAACGTTACGGTCTACGATACCGCTTTCCACTTCAACATGCCCGAGGTCGCCAAGACCTACGCCCTTCCCAAGGATGTTTGCGACAAGCTGCACATCCGTAAGTACGGCGCCCACGGCACCAGCTATCGCTACATCTCCAAGAAGGTCGCCGAGATGACCAACGGCGAGGCCCGCAAGGTCGTCGTGTGCCATATCGGTTCCGGCGCTTCCCTGTGCGCCATCGAGGACGGCAAGTGCATGGACACCACCATGGGCTTGACGCCGCTCGACGGTGTCATGATGGGCACCCGCTGTGGCTCCATCGACCCGGCCACCGTGTGCTACCTGCAGCGCGAGGGCGGCTATACCTTCGACGAGGTTGACGAGATGATGAACAAGAAGTCCGGCCTTTTGGCTGTGACCGGCGGCAAGACCAACGACTGCCGCAACGTCGAGGAGCTCGCCGCTGCCGGTGACCCCGAGGCCCAGCTCGCCTTCGATATGTTCGTCTACAAGATTGCCGCCAAGGCTGCCGAGATGGCCACTTCTATGTGCGGTATGGACACCCTGGTCTTTACCGCCGGCATCGGCGAGCACGCTCCGGCTGTCCGCGCCGGCGTTGCCGACCGCCTGGCCTTTATGGGTGTCAAGATGGATCATGCCCGCAACGCCCTGCGTGGTGACGGCGCTTGGTGCCTGTCTGCCAAGGATTCCAAGGTCAAGATTTTCGTCATCCCCACGGACGAGGAGTTCATGATCGCTTCCGACGTCGAGCGCATCGTCAACGGCAAGTAATTGCAAAAGGGGAGGGGCTGGACGACCGAGCGCCGTTCGGCCCCTCTTTTGTGCTCATTGGGCGATATGCCTGATAGTTATTTATTAAGTTGTGATAACTTCTTATTAACATGCGGCCGCCTTAAGGGGTCTGCGCCAACCGTATCGCACTGCAAAGGAGTCTCATGAACGTACTTGTTGTCAACGCCGGCAGCTCGAGCCTTAAATATCAGCTTTTGGATACCGATACCCGCGAGGTTTTCGCCAAGGGCAACTGCGAGCGTATCGGCTCGGAGATGGGCATCTTTGGCCACTCCGAGAACGGTGGTGCCAAGCAGACCGAGGAGATTCCTTTTCCCGATCATCGCTGCGCCATTGCGCGCGTGCTCGAGGAGCTCGAGAAGACCGACTTTACGATCGATGGCATCGGCCACCGTATCGTTCAGGGTGGCTGGCACTTCGATGATTCCGCGGTCGTCGACGATGAGGTCATGGCTAAGATCCTTGAGGTGGCCCCGCTCGCCCCGCTGCACAATTACGGCGAGGCCGCGGCAATCGAATATTGCCGCGAGAAGTATCCGGAGCTGCCCAACGTGGCCGTCTTCGACACCTCGTTCCACATGACCATGCCCGAGGTCGCCTACACCTACGCCCTGCCCAAGGACGTGTGCGACAAGTACCACGTGCGCAAGTACGGCGCCCACGGTACGAGCCACCGCTACGAGTGGATGATGGCCAAAGAGATCCTGGGCTCGCGCTGCCACCGCCTGCTCTCGTGCCATTTGGGCAACGGCGCCTCGCTTGCCGCCATCGAGGACGGCGTCTGCCGCGATACCACGATGGGCCTCACGCCGCTTGACGGCCTGATGATGGGAACCCGCTGCGGCTCCATCGACCCTGCTACCGTGTGCTACCTGCAGCGCGAGGGCGGCTACAGCTACCAGGAAGTCGACGACATGATGAACAAGCAGTCCGGTCTGCTTGCCATCTCGGGTATCTCCAACGATGCCCGTGACATCCGTACGCGCGCTTCCGAGGGTGACGAGCGCTGCCTGCTCGCCTTCGATATGTTCGCATACAAGGCCATGCAGCAGGCCGGTTCCATGATTGCCTCCATGGCGGGCGTGGACACCATTACCTTTACCGCCGGCATCGGCGAGAATGACTGGTCGATCCGCAAGGCCTTCTGCGACTGCTTTGAGTGGCTGGGCGTACGCATCGACAACAACAAGAACCGCGAGGCCGTGGGCAACGGTCCGCAGGTCATCAGCGCCGCCGGCTCTTCCGTCACGGTCATGGTCATCCCCACCGACGAGGAATACATGATCGCCCACGACGTCGAGCGCCTGACCAAGAACAACTAACGTATTCGTCTGTAATTGACAAAAAGGCCTCCAGAGCAACAGCTCCGGAGGCCTTTTTACTAGCAGGTGGAAATTCCAGTCCCAAAGTGATCATCGCCGGCAACGCCTGCGCTCCCAACAACGGCACTCAATCATTCAGATTCCCCGCCCCAGCTCGTAGCCAAGCCGCCGTCCACTTCAGATGCCCTGATTGCAACGTAGCGGCAGGGACCCAACAGGGTAAAGCTCTGAAAACTTTCCGCAGGACGCATGAACCCCCCGCCGCACGAAGTGCGCAGCGGGGGTTTCATGCATGTCCGAGGACGTTTTCAGAGCTTTACCCTGTAGGGTCCCGAGGGGATACGTCCGCTATTCAGCCATCTGAGCCTGGACGGCGGTGATGGCCACGACACCCACGATGTCGTCGGCAGAGCAGCCGCGCGACAGGTCGTTGACCGGCTTGGCGATGCCCTGCAGGATGGGGCCGTAGGCGTCAGCGCCAGCGAAGCGCTGGACCAGCTTGTAGCCGATGTTGCCTGCCTCGAGGTCGGGGAACACGAGCACGTTGGCCTTACCGGCGACGGAGGAGCCGGGAGCCTTGAGCTGGGCGACGGTGGGGACGATAGCGGCATCGAGCTGCAGGTCGCCGTCGATGGCGAGCTCGGGAGCCTTCTCCTTGCAGAACTTCACGGCCTCCTGGACCTTCTTGGCGACCTCGCCACCGGCGGAGCCCATGGTGGAGTAGGAGAGCATGGCCACGTGCGGCTCAACATTGCCCATGAAGGTGGACCAGGAGTGGGCCGAGGCGATGGCGATCTCGGAGAGCTCGTCGGAGGACGGGTTGATGTTGAGGCCGCAGTCGGCGAAGATCAGCGTGCCGTCGGTACCGAACTGCGGGGTGTCGGTGCACATCACGAAGAAGGCCGAGACCAGCTTGGTGCCCGGAGCGGTCTTGAGGATCTGCAGCGCGGGGCGCAGGGTGTCGGCGGTGGAGTGACAGGCACCGGAGACCAGGCCGTCGGCGTCGCCCATCTTGACCATCATGGTGCCAAAGTAGGTGGCGTCCATCACCTGGGCGCGAGCCTGCTCGATGGTAACGCCCTTCTTGGCGCGGAGCTCGGCAAACTTCTGCGCGTACTCCTCGTGCTTCTCGGCGTTGCGCGGATCGATGACGGTGGCGCCGGGGACGTTGATCTCGTTGGGATCGCCCAGGATGACGATGTTGGACAGGCCCTCCTCGATGATTTTGTTTGCCGCGACGATGGTACGCGGATCCTCGCCCTCGGGCAGGACGATGGTCTTAAGGTCGGCCTTGGCGGCAGACTTCATACGGTTTAGGAAATCGCTCATGATACTCCTTACAAGCGTTTCGCTAAGCTCCAGGCCCTCGGCTGTACACGAATAAACCCGCTGCTAGCGGGTTTACCTTTCAATAATGTACGCCGCGGTGCTTGAGCTTTCCTTGTGTGGCAAGCTCATTATAGGACGCATTAGCGCTATAATCGCTCTGATAAATATGTCTCGACGTATGTTCGAGAAAAAGCCCAGTTAAAAAGCGTGTGGCTTTTGACAAGGAGTATCGATGCAGATTACCTCAGGCCTGCCTGAAGGCTTTAATGCCGGTGCGTACGACATGATCGTTGTCGGCGCCGGTTATGCCGGTGCCGTTTGCGCCCGCCGTCTTGCCGAAACTATCGGCTATCGTGTTGCCGTTTTGGAGCGTCGCGGCCACATCGCGGGTAATGCCTACGACTGCACTGACGAGGCCGGAATCCTGGTCCACGAGTACGGTCCGCACATCTATCACACTTTTAATGAGCGCGTCCATAACTTCCTGTCGCGCTTTACCAAGTGGACGGACTACCAGCACAAGGTGCTCGCCAACATCAACGGTACCCTTATGCCCGTGCCCTTTAACCATGCGAGCCTTAAGCTTGCCTTTGGCGATGCGCGCGGCGAGGAACTGTACCAAAAGCTCGTGGAGACCTTTGGCAAGGACGTCAAGGTGCCCATTATGGAGCTGCGCAAGAAGAACGACCCGGATCTTGCCGAGGTCGCCGATTATGTCTATGAGAACGTCTTTTTGCATTACACCATGAAGCAGTGGGGCCAGACGCCCGACCAGATCGACCCCTCGATCACCGGCCGCGTCCCCGTCTTTGTGGGCGATGACGATCGCTACTTCCCGCAGGCTCCTTTCCAGGGCATGCCGCAGGACGGCTATACCGCGCTGTTCGAGCATATGCTCGATCACGATCTGATCGACGTATTCTGTGACGTAGACGCCCGTGACCTCTTTGAAATCGACGAGACCACCGTCAAGATCGACGGCAAGGTCTATGGTGGCGAGATCGTCTACACCGGTCCACTCGACGAGCTGTTCAACCTCGACCTGGGCGCGCTGCCGTACCGCACGCTCGATATGAAGTTCGAGACGCTCAATATGGATCAGTTCCAGCCCGTGGGCACCGTCAACTACACCACGAGCGAGGACTATACGCGCATCACCGAGTTCAAGAACATGACTGGTCAGGTCCTGCCCGGCAAGACCACCATCATGAAGGAGTACTCCAAGGCCTTTACGCCCGGCTCGGGCGAGACGCCGTACTACGCTATCCTGGAGCCCGAGAACCGTGAGCTCTACGAGCGCTATCTTGAGCGCGTCCAGAACCTGACGAACTTCCACCCGGTGGGTCGTCTGGCCGAGTATCGTTACTACGATATGGACGCCGTGACCAATTCTGCCCTCGATCTTTCGGATGAGATTATCGCCTGCCATGCATAAAGTCATAACATTCGGTATTCCCTCGTATAGCGCCGCCAAGGACATGGACCATTGCATCACCTCCATCTTGGAGGGGAGCAATTACGCCACCGATATCGAGATTATCGTGGTGGACGACGGCTCCAAGGACGAGACGGCCGCCAAGGCCGACGAGTGGGAGGCCCGTTATCCTGGAATCATCCGCGCGGTGCACCAGGAGAATGGCGGCCACGGTATTGCCGTCCTTTCGGGTCTGCGTGAGGCGCAGGGCACCTACTACAAGGTTGTCGACTCGGACGACTGGCTCGACGGTGCGGCGCTTTCGACCATGCTGTCGATTCTGCGTGGCTTTGAGGAGCGCGACCAGCGCGTCGACCTGTTTATCTCGAACTACGTGTACGAGAAGGTTTATGAGGGCACGCATACCGCTATTGGCTACAAGTTTGCCCTGCCGCGCAAAAAGATTTTCTCTTGGGACCAGATCGGGCATTTCCGTCCCGATCAGAACCTGCTTATGCACAGCCTGTGCTATCGCACCGATGTACTGCGCGAGTCCAATCTGCCTATGCCGGCACACACGTTCTACGTGGATAATATCTACGCATACGTGCCGCTGCCGCGCTGCAAGACCATGTACTACGCTGACATCGACCTCTATCGCTACTTTATCGGTCGCGAGGGCCAGAGCGTCAATGAGGCCACGATGGTCAAGCGCCTGGGTCAGCAGTTCCGCGTAACGCGCATCATGATGGAATCGTTCCACCTGTACCAGGACGTTGAGTCCTCGCGTCTGCGTTCGTACATGATGGGCTACTTCACCATGATGATGGCGATTTGCTCGGTGCTCACCAAGCTTTCTGAGGAAGATTGTGCCGATGAGCGCCTGAAGACGCTGTGGAAGGACTTGAAGGAGTACGACGAGCGCATGTATCGTCGCGCCCGCTACGGCGTGGTCGGATTCTTTACCAACCTGCATGGACGGGCCGGAGACAAAACCACACTCGGCCTATACCATCTTGCCTCAAAGATCTTCAAATTCAACTAGCTGCTGAGTAATCGCTGCTGATAGGTTGACTGGGCCCCTTGGCCTTTAGTTTGCTACTGCGAACAGTCCTGCTCGCACGGAAAGCACATTAAGTGCTTTCCGGCTCGTGCGGAACTTGTATCAAACTAAAGGCCAAGGG
>CAKXKM010000053.1 GCA_934876235.1 Collinsella sp. AF02-46-1
CGACCAACCAGGAGGGCGCGCTTCCCATTTTTGACGAGCGCATCGAGACTCCGTTTGGCCCGGCCGCCGGTCCCAATACGCAGCTTGCCCAGAACATCGTGGCATCCTATGTGGCCGGTTCTCGCTTCTTTGAGCTCAAGACCGTCCAGGTTATGGACGGCGAGGAGCTCTCCAAGTGCGTCAACAAGCCCTGCATCGTGGCTCAGGACGAGTGCTACAACTGCGAGTGGTCGACCGAGCTCGAGGTTCCGCAGGCCTTTGCCGAGTACGTGAAGGCATGGTTTGCCTGCCACCTGATCGCTCGCGAGTACGGTCTGGGCAGCCCGGACGGCTTTGTCTTCAACATGTCGGTGGGCTATGACCTGGAGGGCATTAAGAGCCCCAAGGTCGACGCCTACATCGAGGGCATGAAGGACGCCAGCGGCTCCGACGTCTGGAACGAGTGCCGTGCCTGGGCTCTCGCTAACCTGGACAAGTTTGAGCATGTTGACGCCGCGTTTGTCGAGTCCATCCCGGCGCGCGTCTCCAACTCCATCACCGAGTCTACCCTGCACGGCTGCCCGCCGGCGGAGATCGAGCGCATCGCGACCTATCTGATCACCGAGAAGGGCCTCAACACCTACATCAAGTGCAACCCCACGCTGTTGGGCTATGAGTTTGCCCGCCAGCGCCTCAACGAGCTGGGCTTTGACTACATCGTCTTCGATGACACGCACTTCCGCGAGGACCTGCAGTGGGCCGATGCCGTGCCTATGTTCGAGCGCCTGATTGCCCTGTGCGCCGAGCGCGGCCTGGAGTTTGGCGTCAAGCTCACCAACACCTTCCCCGTCGACGTGACGAGGAACGAGCTGCCTTCCACCGAGATGTATATGTCCGGCCGTTCGCTGTTCTCGCTGACCATCGAGGCTGCCCGCCGCATTACCGAGCAGTTCGATGGCAAGCTGCGCATCAGCTACTCCGGCGGCGCCACGGTCTACAACATCCGCGCCCTGTACGATGCCGGCATTTGGCCCGTCACCCTGGCGACCGACGTGCTCAAGCCTGGTGGCTACGAGCGCTTTAGCCAGATGGCCGGCGAGTTTACCGACCTGGATGGCAAGCCGTTTGCGGGCGTCTCTCTCGAGGCCGTGGCTGCGATCCAGACCGGCTCGCTCACCAATCCGCTCTACAAGAAGCCGTTGCGCCCGCTGCCCGACCGCAAGGTCGCCGGCAAGAGCCCGCTTTCCGACTGCTTTACCACGCCGTGCCGCACGAGCTGCCCCATCCAGCAGGATATCCCTGCCTATCTGGCGGCTGTTGACGAGGGCCGCTACGAGGACGCGCTCAACATCATCATCGAGCGCAACGCCCTGCCGTTTATCACCGGCACCATCTGCCCGCATCCCTGCGGCCGTGCCTGCGAGCGTGCGTTCTACGAGCCCGAGGGCGCCCAGATCCGCGCCAGCAAGCTCAAGGCCGCTCGCGAGGCCATGACCGCCGTGCTGCCCAAGCTGCGCGCCCAGGCCATCGCCAACGACGCCGAGCGCAACGTTGCCGTTATCGGCGGCGGCCCTGCCGGCCTGGCGACGGCGTTCTTCCTGACGCGTGCCGGCGTGCCCGTCACTATCTTCGAGGCCCGCGACTCTCTCGGCGGCGTGGTCCGTCACGTGATCCCCGAGTTCCGTATCGCGAGCGACGATATCTCCCACGATGCCGAGCTCTGTCTGGCCTTTGGCGCCAAGGTGCAGCTCAACGCCCGCGTGGAGTCCATTGACGAGCTCAAGGCCCAGGGCTTTACCGACGTAGTCGTGGCCACTGGTGCCTGGATGCCCGGCTCTGCGGGCCTGGGCGAGGGTGCCGAGCTCGACGTGCTGGAGTTCCTCGAGGCCGCCAAGAAGGGCGAGAAGCTCGAGCTGGGCGAGGACGTCGTGGTCATCGGCGCCGGCAACACCGCCATGGACGCGGCCCGCGTGGCCAAGCGCCTTGCTGGCGTGAAGAACGTGCGCCTGGTGTATCGCCGCACCAAGAAGCAGATGCCCGCCGACGAGGAAGAGCTCGATCTTGCTCTTGCCGACGGCGTTGAGTTCTGCGAGCTGCTGGCGCCCAAGGCGCTCAACGGCGCCGTGCTGACCTGCGACGTCATGGAACTTGGCGAGCCGGATGCAAGCGGCCGTCGCAGCCCCGTCGCCACGGGCGAGACCGTCGAGCTTTCCGCCACCACGGTGATCTGCGCCGTGGGCGAGGGCATCGATGCCAGCCTGTACGACGCCGCGGGCGTCGAGCACGACCGTCGCGGCCGCCTTGCCGCCACCTCCACCGGCGTCGAGGGCGTCTGGGCTGCCGGTGACTGCCGCCGCGGTCCCGCTACCGTGGTCGAGGCTATCGCCGACGCCGCCGAGGTCGCCCGTGCCATTGCCGGCGTGGACTTTAACAAGTACGCCGACTGCAACGAGCAGGCCGGCCGCGAGGACACCTGCTACGAGCGCAAGGGATCGCTGTGCCGCGACAAGCGCAACTGCACCAAGACCCGCTGCCTGGGCTGCGGCTCGGTGTGCGAGGTCTGCTGCGATGTGTGCCCCAACCGCGCCAACGTGGCAATTAAGGTGCCGGGCCTGGCCAAGCATCAGGTCGTCCACATCGACGGCATGTGCAACGAGTGCGGCAACTGCGCCGTGTTCTGCCCCTACCAGGAGGGTCGTCCCTACAAGGACAAGCTCACCCTGTTCTGGAGCGATCAGGACATGGAGAACTCCGAGAACGAGGGCTTCCTGGCCGTGGACGAGGACCACTTTAAGGTCCGCGTCGCCGGCACGGTCCGCACCGTCTCGGTCGATGCCGTCAACACCGGTCTGCCCGAGGCCGTCCGCCTGACCATCAAGGCCGTGCGCGACAGCTATCCGTATCTCCTTAAGAAATAGGCGAGTCTCTTATGGCCAAATCCATTCAACATAACGTGGCCTACGTTGCCTGCGGAAGCGGTTGCGCCTCCGCAGGCGGCGACGCCCGCTGCAGCGAAGGCTGCATTGGCTGTGGCGCCTGTGTCACGGCCTGTCCCCACGGCGCCATTGCACTGATTGATGGCATCGCCCGCGTGGACCGCTCCAAGTGCACGGGCTGTGGCCTGTGCGGCATGGCGTGCCCGCAGCGCGTGATTGCCTTTGTTCCCGGCTACCAGAACATCCTGGTGCGCTGCAACAACACCGATAAGGGCGCCATCGCCCGCAAGATTTGCGACACGAGCTGCATCGGTTGCGGCATGTGCGCCAAAAAATGCCCTGCCGGCGCTATCCGCATCGAGGACAACTGTGCCCACATCGACGGTGCGGACTGCCTGTCGTGCGGCATGTGCGCCGTCGTTTGCCCGCATGGCGCCATCCACGACCGCACCGGCATCGCCGCCGGCGTGTAGAAGGGAATCACCATGGCACAGGAATTCACTTTTACCGTTAACGGCGTCGAGCACACGACGACCCAAAACAAACCGCTGCTGCGCTACCTGCGCGACGACCTGCACATCCATTCCGCCAAGGACGGCTGCTCCGAGGGTGCTTGCGGCACCTGCACCATTCATGTGGACGGTGCGGCCGTCAAGGCCTGCGTGCTGACCACCGCCCTTGCCGCCGGCCGCAACATCGTGACTGTCGAGGGCCTGCCCGAGGATGTGCGCGAGGCCTTTGTGTACGCCTTTGGCGCCGTGGGCGCCGTGCAGTGCGGTTTTTGCATCCCCGGTATGGTCATGGCAGGCGCGGCGCTGATCGCCGAGGACCCCGAGCCCACCGAGGAGCAGATCAAGTACGCCATCCGCGGCAACGTCTGCCGCTGCACCGGCTACAAGAAGATTATTGAGGGCATTTCGCTGGCCGCTGCGGTGCTCCGCGGCGAAAAGCAGATCGACGAGGACCTGGAGCGCGGCGACGACTACGGCGTGGGCAAGCGCGCCTTCCGTATCGACGTGCGCAAGAAGGTACTCGGCGAGGGCAAGTACCCCGATGACATCGACGAGCTCGATCAGCCGGGCCTGACCTATGCCAGCGCCGTGCGCTCCAAGTATCCGCGCGCCCGTGTGCTCTCCATTGACACCTCCAAGGCCGAGGCCCTGCCCGGTGTGGTGGGCATCTTGCGCGCCGAGGACGTGCCGGTCAACCAGGTCGGCCACCTTATCCAGGACTGGGACGTCATGATCGCGGCGGGCGATATCACCCGCTGCGTGGGCGACGCCATCGTGCTGGTGGTTGCCGAGGACGAGGCGACGCTCGAGAAGGCCAAGAAGCTCGTCAGGATCGATTACGAGCCGCTGGAGCCCGTGCGTAACATTGTCGAGGCCAGGGCTGCCGACGCCCCGCGCCTGCACGACAGCTTCTTTGCCTTTGGCAACACGGTGGAGCTCAAGGACAACGTGTGCCAGAGCCGCCATGTGACGCGCGGTGACGCCGCCAAGGCGCTGGCAGAGAGCGCGTTTACCGTGACGCAGCGCTTTACCACGCCCTTTACCGAGCATGCCTTCTTGGAGCCCGAGTGCGCCGTCGCCTTCCCGTACAAGAACGGCGTCAAGGTGCAGTCGACCGACCAGGGTGCCTACGATACGCGCAAAGAGTGCGCCCACATGTTTGGCTGGGATAGCGAACCCGAGCGTGTGGTCGTCGAGACCATGCTCGTGGGTGGCGGCTTTGGCGGCAAGGAGGACGTTTCGGTCCAGCACCTGGCCGCGCTCGCCGCATATAAGTTCCAGCGTCCTGTGAAGTGCAAGCTCACGCGTGCCGAGTCGCTCGCTTTCCATCCCAAGCGTCATGCGATGGACGGCACCTTTACGCTGGGCTGCGACGCCGAGGGCATCTTTACCGGCCTGGACTGCGAGATCAACTTTGACACCGGCGCCTACGCGTCGCTGTGCGGCCCGGTGCTCGAGCGCGCCTGCACGCATGCCGTCGGCCCCTACAAGTACCAGAACACCGACATCCGCGGCTTCGGCTACTACACTAACAACCCGCCTGCCGGCGCGTACCGTGGCTTTGGCGTTTGCCAGTCCGAGTTTGCACTCGAGAGCCTGATCGACCTACTGGCCGAGAAGGTCGGCCTGGATCCGTGGGAGATCCGCTACCGTAACGCCATCGAGCCGGGCGAGGTTTTGCCCAACGGCCAGATCGCCGATTGCTCCACGGCGCTTAAGGAGACGCTGCTCGAGGTCAAGGATGCCTATTACGCGCATCCCGGACACGCCGGTATCGCCTGCGCCATGAAGAACGCCGGCGTGGGCGTGGGCCTGCCCGACGCCGGTCGCTGCAAGATTCGCGTCGAGGACGGCGTGGCTGTGGTCTATGCCGCCACGTCCGACATCGGCCAGGGCTGCAACACGGTCTTTTTGCAGGACGTTGCCGAGGCGTGCGGTCTGCCGCTGAGCTGCATTGCCAACGGCGAGTGCTCCACCGAGAACGCTCCCGACTCCGGCACCACGTCTGGCTCGCGCCAGACGGTCGTGACCGGCGAGGCCGTGCGCGGCGCCGCCTTCCTGCTGCGCGACGCCATGGTTGGCATCGAGGCCGGCAAGCCTGCGCCCGCCGCTCCGGTGAGCGCGCATGGCGACGGCGTCAAGATCGAGTACGACGACGATCGCGCCTACCAGCTGCGCACACAGGAACTCGTCGCCGGCCAGGGTATGCATCCTCAGGACCCTGCGGCCACCATCAAGGCGCTCGAGGGATGCGAGTTTGGTTACGTGTATCTGGAGCCGACCGACAAGCTGGGCGCCGATGTTCCCAACCCCAAGAGCCACATCTGCTACGGTTTTGCCACACATGTGGTCATTCTGGATGATGACGGCCGCGTGAGCGAGGTCTATGCCGCACACGATTCCGGCAAGGTGGTCAACCCCATCTCCATCCAGGGTCAGATCGAAGGCGGCGTGCTCATGGGTATGGGCTATGCGCTGACCGAGGACTGGCCGCTCAAGGACTGCGTACCCCAGGCAAGGTACGGCACGCTCGGGCTGTTCCGTGCGCCCGAGATTCCGGATATCCACGCCATCTACGTGGAGAAGGACGAGCTGCTGCCCGTGGCATACGGCGGCAAGGGCATTGGAGAGATCGCAACGATCCCCACGGCGCCCGCCGTGCAGAACGCCTACCGCGCATTCGACGGCAAGCTGCGTCCGGATCTGCCCATGGCGGATACGCCGTACAGCCGCGCCCGTCACCGCGGGTAGGGTAGAGCGCGGACGGCCATTGCTGACGGGCTGTTCGCGCTCAACACCAACTGCATATGCTGTGCCCTTGGCCTCAGCTCCATCGCGAGCCGGGGCCTTTTGTTTGGAGCGGAAACTGCGTCCCGGAATTGGCGCTCAGAACGGGATGCACTTTCCCCTTGGAGCCCTCGGCGGAGATTGCATCCCAGAATCCGCGCCTGGAATGGGACACACGATTGTCCGTGCCCGCATCCCACCATATTCGGGATGCGGGTTTCTGCGCTTTTGTGCATCAGGCAAGCAGCTGCTTTTGGCGGCTCTCCCGGGCTGCGCATCGCTTGTGATGTCGATGCGACCGACCAGAGAGTCGGCGCATTGGTCAATCGCATTACAAAAGACAGGTTTATTGAGATTGGTGAACTGACGGCCATGGCCCATGCCATTGTGGTTGCCTAGATTGAAAGCTGAGATGGAAAGTGCTTTCGGACAGGAGGGCAATATCAAGCCCCACGTTCCCTGTGGGAAGTGGGGCTTTCAAGGGCTGCTAGTTAATAGTTATTAGAGGTAGCCGTTCAGCCAATCGGGCATATTGGGATCGTCAATGCTCCACGAATCTTCTTCATGCTCGCTTTCTTCCCAGTTGCTTTCGTCCCCATCGAAGAACTTGCGCCTATTACACTTGTATTTGACAACCGTGTCGCCCTCACGGCGGTATTCATTCCAGTAGTAGTTTTGCTTTCCGTATCCGTTCCATTCTTGAGTTCTGTATATGACCATGGTGTCTCCTTTTCGTTTGCGTACGCGGGGCGCACGGTGTATCAGATTTGACTACTGGGCTATGACTTGCGCAATGCGAGTTTTTTGGCGTTAATGCTCGCAAGTTCGTCGGAAGTAAAAACAAACGGGACAACCGCTTCATCCCATTCGATATTTGAGAAGGTATAACCGGCGCGCGTTACTTTGACTGTTTCTTTCCCAAAGAGTTTGCCGACTTCTGTGAGCTTGTAACCCCAGGGCTCTTTTGTCATCATTCCGCTGGAGACGAGACGCTTGTTAACTGCCTGATTCGAAAGAAGCAAGTCATGTCCGAGTCCCGTTGCAGTCTTCTTGACTCCGGTAAGGTTGACCACTGGCAAGGAGGTCTTTTCTGCTGCCTTAGCAATCGTGGCAACACCTTTGTCTGCGCCGTTGCAAATAGTTTTGAATTTAGGCGTATGGCCCGTTTTCGCGGCAATCGTAATGCTAACGATTGAACTGATTGCCACAAATACACCGATGCCAATCTGGACTTTGTGCTGCTCGAGCCACACGAGGCCTTTGTTCTTTGCGGGCAGATCAGTGTTTTCCGACTCCAATTTCTGTACACCTCATTTCTTGATTGATTTTGCAAGTTGATATGCAAGAGAGCCCAATGCCGGAATCAATGCCGATGAAGCGGGGATTAGGGCGGCGGTGAGAGCGGTTGCTCCAACTATGGCGCTCTGCTTAGTAGCTGCCTCTTGTTGTGTCCCCTTCTCATCCCTTTCTTTAAGGGCATTTTGCATCTTCTCTAGTTTGGGTGCTACTGGTTGGTCAACGAATAGCTGAATTATTTTTGCCAGATCCTCGTTTCCGCTGACGGCGATTTCGTTGTTGAATACCGCCCTGATGGCGAGATAGTGCATCTTCGTCATCTGCGTTTTACCCGTCTCAAGGCTGCTGACGGTTTGCTTTGTTATGCCTAGTTCGTTCGCAAGCCGTTCGCCACTCCAGCCCGCCGCCTTGCGAATGGTTGACAGGTGAGCTTGGAGCCTGCTGACTAGTTCATCATCCGTTGAAGTCATTTCTGCCTCACATATAGTAAAGAATCCTTATTACTGTCAGATATTATATACCCAGTCAGAAATTTAGCAATTACTAAGTGAGTCTTAGTTTATTCGGCTGGCTCCTGAATCTCCTCAGTTTTAAACTGAATTGAAAACGATACCGACGCCGGTGTCTTGTTCTCATGTTTTAAAGGTATGGGCAGGTATTGTTCGACAGACGATGGCCTCGATGCCGATTTCATGCATCCCCTCAGGGGTCATCCGTCCAGGAACCTGTTTTCCAATGTTGCGTGGTCAGCGAGACGTGCAAGGAGCACATCGACCGTATGGGCGGCTGTTATTTCTGCACAGTTGAGAGGGCATCTTGGAAGACGTGTCCATGGCGATTTTGGGAGACGCTAACCGCTTGGATTATAGTGGGCGGTCGGTCTTAGAGGCCTATGGGTGGGAGATGTTGTTTCACTTACCAACGACTGGCCGGGGTCTGGCTTAACCGACGTGGAACGTGATTGCACCATCTGGTAGCAAGTCGAGTTGCAGATGAGTACGCCCGATCGTGTGGAATAAGGCTTCAGGAGCGCTCCGCCTGTTTACACCCCCGCAATCCCGCGCGTGGCACTCAGCAGCTCGTATTCCCTCTGACTCCACTGGCACAGCTCGGCCGCGCGTACGGCGTCGCGGCACAGGTCTAGGAACACCTCGGCTCCCTCGCAGAAGCACTCGCGGGCAAAGGCGCCGGATCCGTCCGCAACGCACACGCCGTCTGTAAACAGCTTCCAGCTGGACGGCTCACGAGAGTCATCTCCGAGCAGCTTGATCTGCAGTACGTGCGGGTCGCCGGCAGCGCAGAGCTCTTCCTCGAGCGCCTGCACCGTAAAGCGCATCTGATGGGAGAGACTGCTCTTGACCATGGCCGAGGCATAGCCGCTCGGCTCGTCCAGAAGATGCATTCGTTTTGGCTTGGCTGCCAGGTTGTGGAAGTTGCGCTCACTGCGCACAGAGAAATTGTCCATACGGACTCCTTTCATCGATGTTGGCAGGGCCACCGTGCCTCTTGGCCGGTTGGCGTCGGGATCGTGGAGCCAACTCTCTACCCCGACTCTGGATAAAACGCGCCCGCTCCCTACGGGCACGATGGAGTCTATCAGCGCGCGCGGGCACAAATCAAGCGCGCTTGCGAAATGACGCGCGGGCGGCGCTTGATTTCGCCGGCTGCTGTTAAGCTTAAATTTGAAAAAGTGTCGAAATATCCCGTGTAAAAGTACGGAAAAGTGTTGTAATACACACTTTAAAATCCCGAAAAAGTGTCGAAATAAGCACCTAACAACCACGGAAAAGTGTATCCTAGTGCTAAAACAGCACGTAATAAGGGGTGCGCTTATGCTGCAGAGAAAAGCGAAAGCACGGTTTGAATCTTGGCTTGCCTCGTCGCCCAACAAGGCTCTTTTGGTCAAGGGCGCCCGACAGGTAGGAAAGTCATATTTGGTCAACGTCTTTGCAAGCGAATCGTTCGAAAATGTCGTGACGTTCGACCTTATCGCCGACGCGTCCGTGCGCGATTCGTTTTTGGCGGCAAAAAGCGCGGATGACCTGCTTATGCGCATGTCTATTGCTGCAACGCAGCCGATGGTTGCGAACAAGACCGTTGTGGTTATCGACGAGGTACAGCGATGCCCCAACGTAGTGACGTTTATCAAATACCTGGTCCAGCGCGGCGACTTTCGATACATCCTTACCGGATCGCTCCTTGGTGTTGAGCTCGAGGGCATCGATTCCCTGCCGGTGGGGTATGTCGAGCAGGTCCAGATGTACCCGCTCGACTTTGAGGAGTTCTGCTGGGCAAGCGGCGTTGCTGCCGGAGCGTTTGACATGCTCAGGGGTTGTCTAAAGGACGAAAAGGAGCTCCCCGGCTATCTGTATGACCGCTTGCTCAATCTGTTCCATCAGTATGTGGTGGTGGGGGGCATGCCCGACGCGGTCAATTCCTTCTTGGCGACGCGCAATGTCGACGAGGTTCGAAACATCCATCGCGATCTTCACGCCCTGTATCGCGATGACATCGCAAAGTACGCTCCGCCTGAGCTACGCTTGGTTATTCGCGATATCTATGATCTGATTCCCAGCGAGGCCGGCTCCAAAAACAAGCGATTCAAACTGTCATCGATTAACGGTGTCAAACGTTTTTCGCAGGTGACAGATCATTTTCTCTGGCTATCGGAGGCGGGTGTCGCGCTTCCCGTGTATAACGTAACGGCGCCCGTGGCACCCCTTTTATTGGGGGAGCAACGAAATTTGTTCAAGCTGTTTTACTTGGACACTGGAATGCTCATGTCGTCGTATTCCAAAAGGGTCGCCCAAGGCGTTTTTGATGGGGAGGCAGAAGGCCCCTTTGGCATGAACATGGGGGCGGCGTTTGAGGGCTTCGTTGCCCAAGAGCTCAAAGCCCACGGATTCAGATTGCGCTACTTTACGTCTAAAAAAGTCGGCGAGCTCGATTTTGTGGAGGAGACGCTCGATGGGGAGGTTCTTGCCATCGAGGTCAAGTCGGGCAAGAGCTTTAAGTCCCATGCGGCGCTCGACAACGCGCTCGCGACGAAGGGCTACGGAATCGATCGCGCCCTGGTACTTGCGGAATGTAATCTTCACCGCGATGGTGACGTGCTGTATCTGCCCATCTTTATGGCAGGGCTTTTGGAGCCGTAACGTGCCGCCGGCTCTTCCGGCCCTCCCTTAACCCCCGCTACTCGTCCCCGTCGTTGGGGTCGCCCTTGAGGGTGTTGATGTCCAGGTACTGGTTATCGTCCTCTTTTTGCTGGGTCTCCGACTCCGCTTGGGTGGGGCCGCGGAACAGCTGGAATCCCTCAAACGCAATGACGCCGAGCAGGGCAATGATAATGGCGATAAAGGCAACCTTGACTGCCTGCGGAAATTCCGAGAAACGCAGCGCCTTTTCCTCGGCGTAATAATCGGCAAAGCGCTCTTCGCCCGTGCTTTTGGTATACGCCGGCGCGGACGCGGCCTCCGGGTCATATTCCGGTGCAGGCGTGGCAGCGTACGGATCGTTGAGATAATCGCTCGATGCGGTGCCATAATCCTCGGTCTCGATGCGACCGGTGCCAGCATAGCCATCGGAATAATCGGAATATGCCGCACCGCCCTCATAGTCCGCGGCGCTCGTGTTGGCGGCAAAAAGCGGGTTAACTGGAACATCGAGCGCCGGCATGCCGGTAGAGGTCTCATCCAGATCGGTTGCAGCCCAGGAATCGTAGGCAACTTGATGGGCAACGGGCTCGTCGAGCCTTGCGACCGGAGGCTTGCGTGCCGCAGGAACAGGCAACTGCTGGGCGCTGTACATAACGGTGCTGTCGGCCGATTTGCCCTGCGTCGCTGCAGCGAGAAATGTTGCCGTCTCGGACGGGTCGCTTGCGGGGCGGGGAGCGGGCGTGGGCGCCGAAGTGGGTGCGGGCGTAGGCGCGGGCGTCGAAACAGCCGACTGCGCAGGAGTCGGCGCAGATGCGGTCTTAGGCGCAAGTGCGGGATTGGGGTTTGACGGGCGAGCCCCGCCGCCCATGAGTTCGTCGGCGGTCCACGGGCGATCATCCATCACGTCGTCAAGGCTCAGCGAAAACAAGTCGTCTTCACCCTCATCGAACATGCGGTGCACATGTCCACCAATTGCCGGAATCAATCCGCGACCGGTGCATGATGCCTTGCTCAACGCCATTCTGTTCCACCCTTTCGAAATACTAATGACATCGATTATATGGAACTTTCCAAGCGGCTCGGTCTTGGATCCATGCTTTCCAGAACTCGCGCCCAAAAGGGGAGAGGCAATCCAGGCGAGTGCCTACTTGTCGCCTGCTGCCGCCTTGGCCTCATTGAGGTAGCTATAGAAGCTGTACTTGGAGATGCCAAAGAACTCGCAGGCGCGCTCGCTCGACTTGGAAATGAGGAAGGCGCCGCGACGGTCAAGGTAGCCAATGGCACGAATGCGCTCGTCTTTGGTCATGAGTGCCGCGGGCTTGCCCACAAACTGCTCGCACTCGTGCAGCAGGTCTTCGAGCAGGTCGCCGATGTTCTTGGTAATGGGCTCGGGTTCGGTATAGCCCGTGCCGCCGGTGCCGGTAAAGGCGTCGAGCGAACGCTCAAAAGCCTTCATAAGCGTAATGTCAAAGTTGATGCCCAAAATGCCGACGGGCTTGCCCTCATCGTTGCGGATAAAGATGGTCGAGGACTTGAGCAGCTTGCCATCGGCGGTTTTGGTGAGGTACGGCTCGCGGTCGTGCACGTCGGCGGTGCCCTCGTGCATGGATTCAAGCACAATATGGCTGGGGCCGTCACCCAGTTTGCGCCCGCTGACGTGGCCGTTTTCGATCACCACGATGGAGTGGTCCACGTCCTCGGTCTCCAGATCGTGGACGACGACTTCGCAGTTGGGGCCAAATTGGAGCGCCAGGCCGTGTGCAAGGCGCTTATAAAACTCAATCTGTGCGGGGGTCATGGGTGCCTTCCTAAAAATTAGTTTGGGCACACTTTGCCATAAACCACACTTGTTCGCAAATAACGAAAGCGTCGCTGCGTTATGTGACCGTTCGGCGGCGAAAAGGTACCGATTACGGCAACAAACAATTTGTTAGGTTTGCCAATCAAAAAGTGTGATAGAACAGTACTAACAAACTTTTTGTTTGGCATCCACATAAAAGTTTAGCCGCATGAATGGGAATGGGCTGAAACGCGTATGCGGGGGCCGGCAAGAGAGGACTTAAGGAGTTCACCGTATGGCCGATAAGATCCAGTGGGCGGGCAACACGATGCCCAAGAGCGATGACAAGCACTTGGGAATCATGAGCCTCGACCACGTGAAGAAGGCCCGCGCCTTCCACCAGTCGTTCCCCCAGTACACCGTCACTCCGCTTGCCCGCCTGGATGGCCAGGCCGCGCGCCTGGGCCTGTCCAACCTGTGCGTTAAGGACGAGAGCTATCGCTTTGGCCTCAACGCCTTTAAGGTCCTGGGCGGTTCGTTTGCCATGGCCAACTACATTGCCGACGAGACCGGCAAGGACGTTGCCGAGTGCACCTTCGATTACCTGACCTCCGATCAGCTTGCCAAGGACTTTGGCCAGGCTACCTTCTTTACCGCCACCGACGGCAACCATGGCCGCGGCGTGGCATGGGC
>CAKXKM010000054.1 GCA_934876235.1 Collinsella sp. AF02-46-1
GTGCACGAGATGGCTCGCGACGAGGCCCGCCACGGCAAGGCTTTCGCTGGCCTGCTCAAGCGCTACTTTGGCTAAGCCAACCGCCTGAGACATAACCTCTAGCTCGAAGAAGGCCCGGACCGTATTGGTTCGGGCCTTTTTGTGTCTCGAGGACTCGTTAACGCCCTGAAATAGAGCTATCTTCGGCATCGGTCTCTCGTCAAAAACTAAGTGAGTAGACTTTTCGAAACTTGCCGAGCAGACCATCCGTATTGCTTTATAAAGTCGCAGGTAAATGACTTGTTTCAAAACGGCCTGGTCGCCAAAGTGCCAAAAGCCTACTCACTTAGAACCGCAGCCGTCCACGATCGAGCTGTTTTGCGTCTAACGGGCATCTTTCCGTCGATTACTCCCAATTTTGTCCAGTCAACGAATAGTTCAGACCGGAGTAATGTCTCAGCCCTTTGCTCATCTGAGCTTTTATCACGATATTCAGCATCGAGCATCCTGCATATGGCCTTAACGATCGCGCGGAATCTATCCTCATTGGATATCTGTCTGTGTGTCAGGAGAAGTACATCGTAGCCCATGGCCTGAAGGGCCGTCATGCGGTCAGCGTCACGCAAGCCATCCCCTGCGCGTCCGTGCGAGGCCTTTCCCTGACATTCAATGGCCACCTGTCGCCTGCCGTCCGGCGAAGAAAGAAGTAGGTCGATATATACACGGGACTTTCCCACAATCGCTCGAGCACTTGTGCTTAGCATCACTTCAACATTAAGCTCTATGCCGCAAAAACCTTCGCCTCCCAGGGATCGCGGCAGTGCAAGTAGCAAATACGCCTCGACCTCAAAAGGCGACGCGGCGCCCAATGGAACGAGTTGCGATACCGCTATAAATCTATTGCCGTAACGCATCCCGCAAACATCTGAACAAAAACGGTCAAGGTCTCCGCCCAAAACCAAAGCGTCTCGACGCCATAAATTTGAGGCGGTGCCGTCCTCGGACGGGCAGCGCACCCAACCGAACGTTGTCGAAATCGCGCCCGAATCAATTGCACGCGAAAGCTCCGCCTCAAGTGCCGCCGGCAGGGCACACACCGCAAACAAGCCACACATCTCCGCCAATACCAAAAGAAGCTGAAGATCCGTCAGATGCCGCAACATGATGAATGCCGTCAGTGGAGGAGACGTTATCAAAACCCCATGCTCCGTTCCCAGCACGGATTCCCTGGGAAGCTCACCAAGAAACAGCCGCTGCCTAATGCTGGCAGGACAAGTCCGTTTGTTTCTCGACCGAACCAATGTATACAACGGAAAACCGAGCGCGACCGCAGCCGTCGGGTTGCGGGCGAGATCATATCGCTGCCGGTCTTCTTCCGGTCGTGGAAGCGGCGGACACAAAGCGCGGACTTGAGGAGGCAAACGCCAGTACCTAAAAGCTGATATGTCACAAAGTAGATCCTTCATAGGCACAGGAAAACACGAATTTCAACCCAGTCAGTCACGCATTGGCGCGAACGCACCAAAAATGGCGCCGAACGGACTGCCAAGTTTTCAACAGCCCTCCCCAACTGGCCAAAAGCTTGCCGAGAGCTGGACGAAGCCCTGTTGAAAACCCCATTTTTTCTCATGCAGGAGCTTTGCGCGGCAAGTGAGTAGACTTTTTTGAACATCCCGAGCAGGCCGGTCATCCTGCTTTTCAAAACCGCAGGTAGATAGCTTGTTACAAAACTGCCTGGTCGCCAAAGTGCTAAAAGTCTACTCACTTAGGTTGCAGAGTGCCCCCCCATTAGCTGCAATTCCAAGGTAGTTAGTACTTTTGGACTCAGATCGTCATACTGAACAAGAATTTGAGTTGAGTTTTCAGGGACAGATGCGCCATCGGCACACCAAAAACAGTCACCGATATCGATAAAAGGGATGCTCGAGCGCGTGAGGGCCCGTGCAAAAGAGCTTCCGCCCGCGTCACACTCCACGGCCACGACGCAGTAAAGGCCGGCGTCCGCGTACTCGATCGAGACTTCCCCTGCCGGAAACGTTTTCCGTACAAGCGCCGCCAGGCCATCACGCGCCCCACGAGCACGAACGCGCACGCGGTTCACATGTCGCTCGTAATCACCCGATTCCAGCAAACGCGCCAAGGCAACCTGATCAACAGAACTTACCGACGAGGCGTAGAAACCAAGGTTGCGTTTAAACCTCTCCATTAGTTCATCGGGCAGCACCATGTACGCCAAACGTAACGCCGATGAAAGGCTCTTCGAAAACGTGTTGGTGTAGATAACCGACTGGGCGGCATCGATCGACGCGAGCGCGGGAATCGGCTTGCCGGCAAGGCGAAACTCACAATCAAAGTCGTCTTCGATGAGATACCGACCTGGCCGCTCGGCGGCCCAGCTCAGCAACGCATAGCGACGTGCAATGCTCGTCACAAGACCGGTCGGATACTGATGAGACGGCATCAGGTGAAGGACATCGGTCCCGGTTTTCTGCAGCGCGCTCAAGTCCACGCCCTCAGCATCCAACGGGACATGCCGCACTTCGCAACCCATGGCCTGATAGATGCGCGTCAAGCGCAAATAGCCTGGATCCTCGACGGCATACACCTTGTCCGCGCCAAGCAACTGAACCAACATGGTATCGAGCAGCTGGGCGCCCGCACCGATAACGATATTGTCGGGATTGACATTCATGCCCCTTGTCCCGCGCAGATGGCGCGCAATCGCACGTCGCAGTCGAGCGGTGCCCTGCGCCGGTGCGGGCGAAAAGATTTCACGTTCGTCTTCGGACGTCAGCGTCGCCCGTAGCGCACTTTGCCAAAGCCGCGCCGCCTCCAAAGCGGAAGGAGAAAGTGCGTCGAATCGCTCTGCCTGCCCCATGGCATCATGCGCGCTGGGACCAACAGGGACAGCATCTCGGTCGATATCCCCCGCAGCCAAAGCCAAAACCGGCGCATCCGGGAGCTCGCACGCGTAGTAGCCACGACGCGGCATTGAGCAAATATAGCCCTCGGCAAGCAACTGGCTATATGCATTCTCGATGGTAATGACACTGATACCCAGATGACTCGCAAAGGCGCGCTTAGACGGCAGATGCTCCCCCGCCGCAATACGGCCAGCAACAATATCATCGCGAATTTGCTGGTAAACATACTCATAAAGCGATGCTTCGCCGCGATTTTCCAAATTGTAGTCAAGCATGGGTCTATCACCTGACCTTATTGAATCATTCAATCTGGCATTAGTCTGACCTTGTTATTATCTCGAAAACTGAGTATTTCGCCATACCCAGCTCCCCGATAGGATGTTCCGTTAAGCAATGCACATGCCAACCAAGGGAGCAACCATGGCAGAACAGACCAGCAAGGCCGATCGCGTCAAACTCAATCGCGAGCTCGCGCAGATGCTCAAGGGCGGCGTCATCATGGACGTCACCACGCCCGAGCAAGCACGCATCGCCGAGGAGGCGGGCGCCTGCGCCGTCATGGCGCTCGAGCGCATCCCGGCCGACATCCGCGCCGCAGGCGGCGTCTCGCGCATGAGTGATCCCAAGATGATCAAGGGCATCCAAAAAGCTGTCTCCATCCCCGTTATGGCCAAGTGCCGCATCGGCCACATTGTCGAGGCGCAGATCCTGCAGGCCATCGAAATCGACTACATCGACGAATCCGAGGTCCTCTCCCCCGCCGATGATGTCTATCACATCGACAAGACCCAGTTTGACGTGCCGTTTGTCTGCGGCGCCCGCGATCTGGGCGAGGCACTGCGCCGTGTTGCCGAGGGCGCCACGATGATTCGCACCAAGGGCGAGCCGGGCACGGGCGACGTCGTTCAGGCCGTGCGCCATATGCGCAAGATCCAAAAGCAGATCCGCGACGTTGTTGCCCTGCGCGACGACGAGCTCTTTGAGGCAGCCAAGCAGCTGCAGGTTCCGGTCGAGCTGGTGCGCGAGGTCCATGCCGCGGGCAAGCTCCCCGTCGTAAACTTTGCCGCCGGCGGAGTCGCGACCCCCGCCGACGCCGCGCTGATGATGCAGCTGGGCGCCGAGGGCGTCTTTGTTGGCTCGGGCATCTTTAAGAGCGGCGACCCCGCCAAGCGCGCCGCCGCCATCGTCAAGGCCGTGGCAAACTTCACCGACGCCAAGCTCATCGCCGAGCTTTCGGAGGACCTGGGCGAGGCCATGGTGGGCATCAACGCCGACGAAATCGAGATCATCATGGAGGAGCGCGGGCGCTAGTCCAGCAGAAAGGATCGCACATGAGCGATTATGCAGACCAAACGGTCGCCGTGCTGGCGGTCCAGGGCGCTTTTGCCGAGCACGAGGCAAGACTGTCCGAGCTGGGCGCACGCTGTATTGAGCTGAGGCAGGCGGCTGATTTGAAGCAGAACTTTGACCGTCTGGTACTTCCCGGCGGCGAGTCTACCGTTCAAGGGAAACTGCTTGATGAGTTGGGCATGCTCGAGGAGCTTCGTACCCGTATCGCTGAAGGCATGCCCGTCCTGGGCACCTGCGCCGGCCTGATTCTGCTGGCTCACGACCTTGCCGCTCATGACGATAAGGGCACGCCGCGTTTGGCAACCATGGATGTGCTCGTTGAGCGCAATGCCTATGGCAGACAGCTCGGCAGTTTTCGCACCAAGGGACAGGTAGACGGCATCGACGGTGAAGTGCCGCTGACATTTATCCGCGCGCCCCGCATCGTCGAGGTCCACGGCGACGCCAAGGCCTTGGCAGAGGTCGATGGCCGCATCGTCGCCGCCCGCCAGGGCAACCAGCTCGGCGTAACCTTCCACCCCGAACTCGTTGATGACACCCGCCTCCACGAACTGTTCCTACAAATGTAGGTCGTACAGAAAAGAGAGTGGATAATCTCCCACTTTGAGCTCGAACACAGGCCCAAACCGGGAAATTATCCACTCTCATGCTATGTAGTCGTTTAAGAACGTCCCCAATGACTACCTTGGATCATGGCAACGCCGATGTTTTGGCAACGCCAGCGAGCGCCGCCCAGGGCGAACAAGTTGGCATGAAAAAGGCAAGGCATAGACCTTCTGGTCATGCCTTGCCTTTTGAATGACAAATTGTCGCCCTGGGCGGCGCGCAGCGTCGACTGGTCCGCCGTTCGGTAGAACGGCGGAACCCCTAAGACTCGATGTAGTCCTTCAACTTGCTAGAGCGGCTCGGATGGCGGAGCTTGGCCAAGGTCTTGGACTCGATCTGGCGGATACGCTCGCGCGTGACACCAAACTCGCGACCGACCTCCTCGAGCGTGCGGGGATGCCCGTCGACAAGGCCAAAGCGCAGCTCGATAACCTTGCGCTCACGATCGGCAAGCGAGTCGAGCACCTGGGTGAGCTGCTCCTGTAGCATGGAGAAGCTGGCGGCATCGGGCGGAACGATTGCCTGGGAGTCCTCGATGAAGTCGCCCAGCTGGGAATCCTCTTCCTCGCCGATGGGGGTCTCAAGCGACACGGGCTCCTGCGAGATCTTCTGGATCTCGCGGACGCGGTCGGCGCTCATGTCCATCTCGGCACCGATCTCCTCGGGGGTCGGGTCGCGGCCCAGGTCCTGAAGGAGCTGTCGCTGCACACGGACGAGCTTGTTGATGGTCTCGACCATGTGCACGGGAATACGGATGGTACGGGCCTGGTCGGCGATAGCGCGCGTAATAGCCTGACGGATCCACCACGTGGCGTACGTGGAGAACTTGAAGCCCTTCTGGTAGTCGAACTTCTCGACGGCGCGAATCAGACCGAGGTTGCCCTCCTGGATCAGGTCAAGAAACAGCATGCCGCGGCCGACATAGCGCTTGGCGATGGAGACGACCAGACGCAGGTTTGCGCTGATGAGCGCCTGCTTGGCTTCGAGGCCAACGTTCTCAATGCGCGTAAGACGACGCATCTCGGCACGCGTGAGCTCGAGCTCACCGGCATCGGCAGCCTCGAGCTTCTCGGTGGCCTCAAGACCGGCCTCGATCTTCATGGCCAGATCGACCTCTTCGGAGGCGGTCAGCAGGTCGACCTTGCCGATCTCCTTGAGGTACATACGAACCGGATCGCCGGTCAGCATCACCGTGGAGGCATCGATGCCACGCACGCGGGAGCGTGAACGGGACGTGCGCACGGTGCGCTTCTTCTTGCTCTTGGAAGAACCCATCTCGGCATCGGCCTGACGGGCCATCTTGAGCTCGTGATCGTCGAGCGAGCCGGAATCGTGCTCGTCGTCGTCATCGAAATCGTCGGTATCGGTATCGTTATCGTCATCGTCGACGTCCATGGGGGCGTCGTCGTTACCGCTCGCGGAGATAATCTGGATGCCGCTGTTGCGCAGCGCGGAATACACCGCGGTGAGCTGCTCGTCAGTAACATCGATATCCTTCAGGGCGACCTGAATCTCGTCCTCGGTTACCGAAGTCCTGTTTGAGCCGTTGCCCATGAGCTTTGCAACGTAGGATTCCAGCCCAGTACCCGTGCTCTCAGTCTTTTTTGGCACAGATTCTCCCTTCATAGTCCACAGGACTCAATACTTTAGCACACACATCGACGTCTATACCCAAAAAGAGGACTGGATATAGGCGAGAATACGCTGGTTGACCACAACATCTAGGCCTGTTCGGTGCCTGCGACCTCCAGACCGATCAAACGGAACGGGTCCGCCACGCCGCCGATCGACTTTTGCAGCTCGCGTTGACGCTGCGAATCCTGCGCGGCCTGCACGGTCAGCGCGCGACGGGCCTCATCATCGAGCGAACGGTCCTGGCGTAGCTTGGCCTGTGCGGCACGCATGCGGCGCTTGATGGTGTAGAGCTCGAGCGTATCGAGCATAAACACGATGTTCGTCTCGGTGGGGTGCTTGCTCGTCGCCGAGATGCGCCCGGCACTCACAAGCGTTGCCGCCTCGGGACACACCGAGCGCGCCGCATCCATGCAGGCTGCAGGATCGGTTCCCGGCGGCGTTGCCAGAACGGCCCATGCGATGGACTCGTGACGTGGGTCAACCCACTCGATAGAGCAGATGCGGTCGGCATACGTGCGGAACAGGTCGGGGTAGCTCGTGAGCATGGTCAGCAGCTCACGCTCCCCTGCCAAGGACTTACGCTCAAGATCAGTAAGAACCATCGGCGCCGCCGCAGCCGGAGCACCCGAACCATCAGTCGCAGGCACAGCACCCATACCATCAGGCGCGTCGATCGGCGGCAGGTCGTCGACGACCTCCACGGGCGCGGCGCCGTAGGCATCGAGCGGGACGTAGTCATACGGCTCTTCTTCGACCGGCGCGGACACAGGCGGCGTCGCGCCCGATGCCCAAGCACCGCGAGATGCCCCCTGCGAACCAGACGTCCGACCGCCCGCGCTACCAGAGCGCTCAGCCTGTGCCCGCTGGCGCTCATAGTTCTGCTCACGACGTCGTTCCGCATCCTCGCGCTTGGCGACATCGCGAAACACACGGCCCGAGCTCGCACGCACTGTCTCCAGATCCAAACCCAACAGGTCGGCAATTTGAATAAAGTACGTGTCGATCATATAGCTGTCGCGCAGCGGATAGATAAGCGTGAGCGCATCCTCCAGCGCCTTGGCGCGACCGCCCGGCGTGGAGATGTCGCTCGACTCCTGCAGCGAACGGTACACGAAGTCCATGAGCGGCTCGGCGGCGTCAATGCGTTTCTGCAGCTCCCCTCCGCCGTGCGCCGTGATGAACTCCATGGGATCGTTACCGTCGGGCAGCACCACGCAGCGCAGGTCCATAGAATCCTGCTCGATAAACTGAATTGCACGGCGAGCGGCCTTTTGACCGGCGGCATCGCCGTCAAACATATACACGATGCGCTTGGCAAAGCGGGTGAGCGTCTTGACGTGATGCTCCGTGAGCGCGGTGCCCAGCGTGGCGACAACGTTTTTGATCCCCGCCTCCCAGCAGGCGATGCAGTCGGTATAGCCCTCCACCACGACGGCCGTATCCTGCGCGACGATAAACTCCTTGGCCCAGTTAAAGCCATAGAGGTTTCGCTTTTTATGAAACACACTCGTCTCGGCGGTATTGAGGTACTTGGGTTGACCGTCACCCATGATGCGACCGCCAAAGGCAATGTTGTGACCCTGTTCGTCAAAGATGGGAAACATCACGCGGTCGTAGAAGCGGTCGGCAAGCTGCCCGCGCCCGCGGCTCACGGCAACGTTGGCATCGATCATCTCCTGCGGGGTAAAACCCGCCTGGGACAGGTGCGACACCAGCGCGTTGCGGCCAGGCGCAAAGCCCAGGCAGTAGCGGCGGCAGACGTCGCCACCCATGCCGCGGCTGGCAAAGTACTCGCGCGGACGGCCGTCCTTACCGCGCATAAGCATGGTGTGATAGAACTGGGCGGTCTCGGCGCACAGATCGTAGATGCGGGCACGCTTGGTACCGCGCTCGCGGCGGTCTCCGGTGTCGTGCAGCTCAATACCCGCGCGATCGGCCAAATAACGGATTGACTCGGGAAAGCTCAGGTTCTCACGCTTCATGATATAGGTGAAGACGTCGCCACCCTCGCCGCAGCCAAAGCAATGCCACACCTGCGTGGCGGGAATAATGTGGAAGGACGGAGTCTTTTCGCCATGGAAGGGGCAGCAACCCCAAAACTCATGGCCGCGGGGCTTGAGCTCAACCGTTTCCTGCACGATGGCAACTAGGTCGGACGCAGCGCGTACCTGGTCTTTTTCCTCATCACTAATCACGGACACTCACCCCCTGCTCGCCCAAGTTGTGACGAATATCTTCGATATTACCCTCGACGGTCGCGATCAACTCATCCAGCGAATCGAACACGCGCGACGGACGCAGCCAGCGCGTAAACGCCAGCGAAACGGAAGCGCCGTACAGGTCGCCCGTATAACCAATTAAATTGGCCTCGAGATGCGCAGATGCCGCATCGTCGGCATACGTCGGCGGCAGTCCGACGTTAACGGCAGCGGGCCACACGATGTCGTTAACCAGCACCAGGCCCTCATACACGCCATCGGCAGGCACCAGAATGCCGTCGGGAACCTGTAGGTTTGCCGTGGGAAAGCCCATGCCAGAACCCTCGTGACGGCCGCGAATAACACCGCCGCGCACCATATACGGGCGGCCGAGCAACTCAGCAGCAAGCTCCACATGGCCCTGTCCCAGCTCATGACGAATGCGGGTGGCGCAAATGGCCTCACCGCCCTCGCAAAGCAGGTCGTGCCCGTATACGTCAACGCCGCGCTCGGCACCCCAGGCGCGCATCTCGGCAACACCAGAAGCACCGCCACGACCCAGCCTAAAGTCGCTGCCAACGCGAATCGATCGAATGTCGACCAGACGCGACACCAGCGAGAGAAAATCAACATGGTCAAGCGCCGCAACCTCAGGCGTAAAGGGAACGGCCACCACCGCATCGACCCCGGTTTGAGCCAGGGCATGCAGACGGTCGGCCGTCGTCATCAATTTTTGAGCGGGCGAAGGGCTCACCACGACGTCCGGGTCGGGATCGAAGGTAACTACGACCGCCTTACAGCCATGGGCGCGGGCGTCACGGACAAGCGCCGCAATGAGCTCCTGGTGTCCACGGTGCACGCCATCGAACACGCCAATGGCGATCGAGGCAGCACCCAGGTGCTCACACTTATCAAACGCATCGGCAGTAACGATGTGAGCCTCGTCCGACTCGACCGCGAAAAAGATACGCGCGAGCTCGCGAGCGGACAACATCATCGAACACCGCCGATGGCCTGCGGAAAGACATGCTCCATGACAAAGCGGCCGCCCTCAATGCGAGCGAGCGCCTTGAGTCCCCCATCGAGCACCAACGCAAAAGGCGCCTTCGAGGCATCGAAATCGGCAAGCGCACGCTCAACGGGAATGCGTCGGCCGCAGAGCAGATCGTCGGCAAGATTGCCCGGCAAGTCAACACGCGTGGCGCCCAGGGCCGCAATGGGATCCAGGGCAAAGCCAGCCGCGGACTCGGGAGAAAGCTCCTCGACCGCATGACAAGCGCCAATGGAAACAACACCGGAGGCCGTGCGGCGCAGCGCGGAAATGTGCGCGGCGCTCTCGCAGGCGCGGCCCAAGTCGCGAGCGAGCGCACGGATATAGGTACCCTTGCTCACTGAGAACGCCACGGTCCACACACACGTATCACCTTCGCCTCCCACAGCGATCAGGTCGGCGGCATAGACCTCGACAGGGCGCGGAGGTAGGTCCACCGCATTGCCCTCACGAGCAGACTTGTAGGCGCGAACGCCATTGACCGAGATGGCCGAAAACGCCGGCGGCACCTGCATCTGCGGACCCAGCATGGCGGCCAAGCGCTCACGGGCATAGGCAGGATCGCGGAGCTCGTTGGCAACAGCCACGGTGCGGACGGCCTCGCCCTCCGCATCATCGGTATTGGTCTCGGCGCCAAACGAAATGTCGGCGACGTAGCTTTTGGTATCGAGTGTGAGCATACCCAGCAGACGGGTGGCCTGACCCACGCCCACCACCATGACACCCGATGCCATGGGGTCGAGCGTGCCGGCATGGCCGACGCGACGCTCATGGAGGGCGCGCCGACATTGCGAGACCACATCGTGGGACGTGCAGCCCACCGGCTTATCGACGGCGAGCAGCATATTCAGTTGAGAAGGCGTACGACGAGCCATGTACCATCCAAAAAGTTAAAGCTCGACGGTCACCGAAGCGGGATCCTCCCCTACCAGCTCGGCCAGCATGGGAAGTGCCACGGTGAGCGTCTCGAGAATCGTTCCGTTGTTGGAGAAACCGGCGGCAGCGGGATGTCCGCCTCCGCCAAAGGCAGCAGCGATCTCGGACACGTTGAGGTCGCCCTTGGAGCGCAGGTTGCCGCGCACCTTGGTATCGCCCTCAATGCCCTTCAGGAACAGGCAGACCTCGACACCCATCACCGAGCGCACCACGTCAACCAGACCGTCGCACTCATCCGAGGTGACACCGCAGGCCTCAAGGTCACTCTGGTACGCGTAGCTATACGCGACGCGCCCGTGGGCCACCGTCTTAATGCGGCCCATAACGATGGACTTGAGGTGCAAAAACTCAACGCGCATGCTCTGGTAAACCTCGAGTGCCACACGCGCCGGATCGGCACCGTGGGCAACCAGACGCGAGGCTGCATGGAACGCGGCTGCATCGGCGTTTTGGTACTGAAAACGGCCGGTATCGGTAACCAAGCCACACAGCAGGCAGGTCGCAACGCCATCACGTGCGACAAAGCCGCAATTGTCCAATAAGCGGTCGATGATCATGGCGCAGGCTGCAGCTTCGACGCGCCACAGGCTGAGCTCGGCAAACTCCTCGCGCGCCGGATGGTGATCGAAGCACACCACCTGCTTGGAGCGACGAAGCACCTCGGCGGAATTATTGAGACGCTCGACGACCGGCACGTCCACCGAGATGAACAGGTCCGGATTGCCGGTGTACGCAGATGCCGGCGTCAGGCGATCGGAGCCTTCCATAAAGCGGTAGATGCGCGGAACTGGGTCATCATCTGCCAGCAGCAGCGCAATGTCCTTGTTGGGGAAAAACTTCATGAGCGAAAGGCCCAGACCCAAAACGGAGCCCAAGGCATCGCCATCGGGAGAAGTGTGTCCCGAAATCGCAATGGAGGACGCACCCTCGATGAGCTCGAGGATGCGTCGCTGAATATCTGCAGACTCGCACGAGGCGAGGTCGGCGGAATTAGTCATCTAAAGCTGCCTCCTGGGCGGCATCCGCTATCGGATAGCCGTCCTCGTCCTTTTCGATCGCAAGCGTGGCGGGAACGTTTTCCAGCGCACGCGTGATGCGCTCGGCCTCGTCGGTCGAGCGATCGATGCGAAAATCGAGCTCGGGCATGACGCGCCAATCGAGCGAGCGAGCCAACAGGCTGCGAATACGGCCCTTGGCGCTTGCGAGCGCCTCCATGACCTCGTCGTAGCGGCTCGCATCGCACGACACGTACACGCGCGCGAACGAACGGTCCACCGCGACCTCGACCGCGGTCAAAGTAACCAGGTCGAGACGCGGATCGGAAACCTCAAAGAGCAGGATATAACCGAGCTTCTCGCGAAGCTGCTCGCCCAGACGGCGGGTTGCCTGCGTTTGCTTCATAGCGCTACCCCCTACTCGGTACGGGCAACCTGGTCGATACGGTAACCCTCGATCTGGTCGCCGGGCTTGATGTCCTGGAAGTTCTCCAGGCCAATGCCGCCCTCGGAACCGCTCTTGAGGCTCTTGGCCTCATCCTTGTAGTGGCGCATCGAGGCGATCTTGCCGTTGAAGACCACGATGCCGTCGCGCACCAGACGCACGGAATCGGTCGCGGCGATCTCGCCCTCTTCGACGCGGACACCGGCGGCGATACCGACTTTGGGCACCTTGAAGGTGTCCAGGACGGTCGCGGTACCCGTGGAGACCTCGACCTCGGTGGGCTTGAGCATGCCGATACGGGCAGCGTCGAGCTCCTCGAGGCACTTGTAGATGACGTCGTAGCAACGGATCTCGACGCCCTCGCGCTCGGCGGCGGAGCGGGCCTTGCCGTCGGGACGGACGCCAAAGCCGATGATGATGGCATTGGAGGCGTCGGCCAGAACGACGTCGGTCTCGTTGATGGCGCCAACGGCGGAGTGGATCGTGTTGATGCGCACCTCGGACTGGTCCATCTTGTCGAGGGAGTCCTGAAGGGCCTCGATAGAACCCTGGACGTCGGCCTTGATGATCAGGTTGAGCTCCTTGACCTCGGCGTCGGCGATGGTCTCGAAGAGGTTCTCGAGCGTCACGTGCTTAACGCGGCTCTGCTCCTCGATACGGGCCTTGAGCGAACGCTCATCGGCCAGGGCGCGTGCCTCGCGCTCGTCCTCGAACACGCGGAACTCATCGCCGGCGTTGGGGACGGACTGCAGGCCCAGGATCTCGACGGCGTCGGAGGGACCGGCCTCGGTGACGGCGTTGCCCTTGGGGTCGAGCATGGCACGGACGCGGCCGTAGGTAAGGCCGGCGACCAGCGTATCGCCCACGTGCAGAGTACCGCGGGTCACGAGCACGGTGGCAACCGAGCCGCGGCCCTTGTCGAGCTTAGCCTCAAGAACGTTGCCCGAAGCGAACGTATCGGGGTTGGCCTTGAGCTCGAGCACGTCGGCCTGGAGCAGGACGGTCTCGAGC
>CAKXKM010000055.1 GCA_934876235.1 Collinsella sp. AF02-46-1
GAAGGACCCCGCCGCGCGAAGCGCACGGCGGGGTCCTGACATGTCCGAGGACGATTTGGGATGTAAGCCCTGGGGTCTCCGATGAGAGCAGTTTCGGCCGAGGCTATTCGTCGCCGAAGCTGATGCCCAACGCCTTGGCCTCGCGCACCAGATCGCTCTGGGGATCGACGTACTTGAGCTTGCCGGCGACATCCTCGAGCGGCATATGGCACATCTTGCCGTCGCGCAGGGCAATCATGTAGCCAAACTCGCCGCGCAGGCAGCCGAGCGCTGCCTCGACACCGCACTGGGTCGCAAAGATGCGGTCCTGGGCGTCGGGCTGGCCGCCGCGCTGCGTGTGGCCGGGGATGGCGACGCGGGTCTCGCGACCGGTCTTGGCCTCGATCTCCTTGGCGATGTCGTACGCGATTGACGGGCTCGTGCGCTCGGCAAGCTTCTTCTTGTATTCCTTCTTGGACAGCGCCGCGTCCTCCTTGGAGATAGCGCCCTCGGCGACGGCCACGATGGTAAAGCGGCTGCCGGTCTCCATGCGATGCTCGATGGTCTTGATGACGTTGTCCATGTCGTAGGGGATCTCGGGAATCAGGATGACGTCCGCGCCGCCCGCGACGCCGGCGTACAGCGGGATCCAGCCAACCTTGTGGCCCATGATCTCGATAACGAACACGCGGCCGTGACTCGAGGCGGTGGTGTGGATGTCGTCGATGCACTTGGTAGCGACGTCGATAGCGCTCGTAAAGCCAAACGTCAACTCGGTGCCCCAGGTGTCGTTATCGATGGTCTTGGGCAGGGCGATAACGTTGAGGCCCTCTTCGCGCAGGCGGTTGGCGGTCTTGGTGGAGCCGTTGCCGCCCAGCATAAACAGGCAGTCGAGCTGCAACTTGTGATAGGTGTGGACCATCGCGGGCACCTTCTCGACGCCATCGGCCTCGGGAATGTCCAGACGCTTGAACGGCGTACGGCTCGTGCCCAGGATGGTGCCGCCGCGGGTGAGGATGCCGCTAAAATCGGCGGGCGTCATGACGCGGAACCTGCTGTAGATAAGGCCCTGGTAGCCGTCCTCAAAACCGTAGATCTCGATAGGCTCTTCGCTATTGGTCATGAGCGTTTTGACAATGCCGCGCATGGTGGCGTTGAGCGCCTGGCAGTCGCCGCCACTGGTAAGAAGACCGATCCTAAGCATGATGAATCCTTCCGGGCAAGTTACAACATGCGCATAAGTTTACCCCCGCACACTGTTGATACAGGGGTAAAACGTGTTAGCTCAAACGTATAGAAATGTAAGCAACGTCAGGCGAGCGTAAGGTCGACGGGCCTGGCTCCTTACAGCGCGAAGGCGTCGACGTCGCCCCAGTGGCGGCGCAGCGTGATGGCGGCAGCGGGCTCGGTGTTGTCAAAGACGACCGACCACTGCGTGTTGCTGGTGATGTCTTCCGGATTGGGCTCTTGCGCCGCAGCGCGCAGGGCCTTCCAAGCGACTGCCTCATCTTGGGCGCCGGTATGGGCGTCGAGGACATCGGCGATAGCGATGGCGCGTTCCTTGCCATGGCCCAGCTCACCGTTCTTTTGGTTGGGAAGCACTTCGTCGCCATAGCAGGCGTAGAAGTTCGTAACCTGGCGTACAGGAGTTGCTTTGAAAGCGCGGTCCGGATCGCGCGGATCCCACTCCGCCACCCGCGCGTCACCGGTGGCGTCGTTGATAAAGAAGTGGTAGTCGCGTCCGGCCATGGCGTGCATGTCGTAGGTAGAAAGCAGGTCGACGGCCTCCTGCGTGGTGGCGGCGCGGTCGAGTACCAGGCGGATGGCGAGCGAGGTATTGATGACGGGGCGCTGCGTGTCCTGGTCACAGGGTTTGGAATCCAGGGTGAGCACGGCAATGGACACGCCACATTCGTTGACGCCGTCGAGCTGGGCAAACGGGCCCATCAAGGCCGCGGCGCGTCCGGCGACGGAGCCAAGTGGAGTGTTGGCGCCTAGGTTGTTAAGGGCAGCAAACCCGATGGAGGCATAGCCATCGCGCGGGTGATTGCGCACCAGCAGCGCCGAGGTGTCGTCCTTAAAGTCGTAATTGCGACCGGTGCGCACACGGCCTTCGGCATCTACGGCGACAAAAGCGCTGCAGGCAAACTGGGGCGCCTGGACATGTGCCGGCACACCGGGCAACACCTGCGCCACCACAGCATCGATGTAGGCCTGATCGTCGCGCACATCGACGGCGATGATGCGTTCGAGGTCGTAGTCGTTAGCGATGTCGATTGCGTACAGGTCATAGCCATCCGCATAGTCGGTCAAGCGTTTGAGCGACGCGACGGACTTGATTTGCTTGCGATAAACGATACTGGTGGCAGCGGCAAGGCCGACGGCGGCTCCCGCGACACCGCAGGCGATGGCAATGTTACGTGGCTTCATGACGGCTCCTCTCGTCCTGTTAGCGCAATTGTCGCAAAAGGAGCGCGGGCATGATGGCTCAACTTGGTGAGCGGCGCGGAATTAAGCACGGAATGAAGGGTGCGGCACTAGCGTGGCGGGGTATGCTGGAGGGGACCATCAACCCAGCGAAAGGGGAGAGCATGACGGATCAGGAAACGCCCGAGCGCGCGCACGTGACGGCCGACGATATCGAGGCTGCCAACGACCTTATCGACTTTATTGAGGCATGCCCCAGCATGTTCCATACGGCGGCGACCATTATGGCCGAGCTCGACGAGGCGGGCTTTACCTACCTGCCCGAGAACGCGGCATGGGACATCGAGCCGGGCGGGCGTTATTACACGCAGCGCAATACCTCGAGCGTTGTTGCCTTTAAGGTGGGCGAGGACCTGGCCGCGACGTGGGGCGAGGATGGCGTTGCCGGTGACTATCATTTTCAGCTTACGGCGTCGCACAGCGACTCGCCGACGTTTAAGGTTAAGGCTGTGCCCGAGCTAGACGGCGCGGGCGAGACACTGCGCCTGAACACCGAGGCCTACGGCGGCATGATCGACTACACCTGGTTCGACCGCCCGTTGGCACTCGCGGGCCGCGTGTTGGTACGCGAGGGCGACCGTATTGAGAGCCGCCTGCTCGCCACCGAGCGCGAGGTCGCTATCATTCCGAGTCTTGCTATCCATATGAACCGCGGCGTTAACGAGGGCTTTGCTCCCAATCGCGCCGTCGACCTGTGCCCGCTCATCAGCGCCGGTGATCTTAAGCAGGGAGATTTTGACGCCCTGATTGCCGACGAGCTGGACGTTGAGCCCGATCAGATTTTGGGTCGCGATCTGTTCCTGGTCAATCGTCAGGATGCACGTATTTGGGGCTGGGCTGACGAGTTTATCTCGACGCCCAAGCTCGACGACCTGGCCTGCGCCTACACCTCGCTGCAGGCATTTTTGGGTGCCGAGAATGCGCACGACGTTTCGGTCTTTTGCTGCTTTGATAACGAGGAGGTTGGCTCCGAGACCAAGCAGGGCGCCATGTCGACGTTCTTGGCCGACGCGCTGCGCCGCATCAACGGGTCGCTGGGCTTCGATGACGAGTCGTACCACCGCGCACTTGCCGCTTCGATGCTCGTGAGCTGCGACAACGCGCATGCCGTGCACCCCAACCACGCCGAGAAGTGCGATGCCCGCAACCGGGTTGTGCTTAACGGCGGCATCGTCATCAAGGAAGCCGCCAACCAGCACTATTGCACCGATGCCTTTAGCCGCGCGGTGTTCCAGGCCATCTGCGATGACGCCGACGTGCCCACGCAGGCCTTCGCCAACAAGAGCGATATGGCGGGCGGCTCCACGCTCGGCAATCTGTCCAATATGCAGGCGAGCATGCATGCCGTGGACGTGGGTCTGCCGCAGCTGGCTATGCACTCGAGCTACGAGACCGGCGGCGTGCGCGACGTGATGTACGCCATCCGCGCCCTCACGGCTTTCTACGAGCGCAACCTAACCATCAACGGCGCCGAAAGCGTGGAGCTCTAAAACCTACCAAAAGGGGATGTTAATTTTGGTAGGTTTTATCTGGGCGAATGCAAGGGGTGAAACCGAACTAGATCGGTGATACGTGGCCGCCGAGGCGCAGTGTGCCTCGGCGGATTTTTGTGTACAGAGTACGGCTAATGCTTATAAATGCTATACATGCTATACATGCTTTACGTATCTACCATAGAGTTTTATGATAGTTTTGAAGTATTAAGGAGGGGTCATGACCACAACAGCCGCTCAGATCAACGTACGACTCGATGCCGATCTTAAAAGAAGTGGGGACGCCGCTCTCTCTAGGGCCGGTATGACGCCGAGCCAAGCGGTGCGAGCGCTCTGGCAGCTTGCAGCGTCGCTGGCCGATCGCCCCGGTGTGCTCGAGGATATCCTGCTGCCCAGTCGTGCCCGGACGGAACAGCGCGAGCGCGAAAAGGCCGCCAAGCGCAAACTCGAACTCATCGACCAAGGATCGGAGCTGTTCGCTGCTGCTTGCCGTGAGTCGGGAATCGATATGGCCAAGGCTCAGCCATCGGACGACGAAGGGCTCAAACGGAATGCCTATGCGGATCGCTATGGCGAGGAGATGAGCTGGCTCTATGAGTGAGACTCCAAAGCGCATCTTGGTCGACACCAACGTATGGCTCGATTACTTCATTCCCTCACGACGTGGTCGTTCGGTGGCGATTGAGTTTTTACGCGATGCGTGCACGGCGCAGGTAGATTTGCTGTATGCGGCGACATCGTCCAAAGACCTGTTCTATTTGATTTCAAGCGAACATAAGGCATGGTATCGGCGAGAGCACGGTTCGCTTTCCCCGTATGCCGCTGCGGCGGCGACTTCGCTTGCATGGGATTGTCTTAGCGTGCTGTCGCAGCTTGCCACGCCAGTGCCCTGTGACCTGAGCGATATATGGATGGCGAGCAGGCAGCGTGAACTCCATAGCGATTACGAAGACGATTTAATCATTGCGGCAGCGATACGCGCTCAGGCGGATCTACTGGTCACCAACGATGTCAAACTCTGTTCACACGCACCCGTCGCAGCAATGAGTGTAGAAGACGCAAAAAATTACCTAGCAACGCTCTAGCAATTTGAAGAACTCGCAGGTCGAACAAAAGTCAGCGAGAGCCCGTCTGGGCGAGCAAGGTGCCTTGAAAGAGGAGGGCATTGGCCTTCTGGCCATGCCCGACGATTGAAAGGCAGATTGCCGTCCAGACGGGCTCGCAGCGTCGACCGGTCCGCCGTTCGTTAGAACGGCGGAACCCTAATGTTCAATCCAGCAGCGGAGCGTCTCGCCCGCCTGCAGATGACGCAGATTCTCCGCGGCGATGTCGACGACGTTGTTGAGTGTGGCGGCCAGGTGGAACCAGCCGGAGACGTGCGGCGTGATGAGCATGTTGGGCGCATCCCACAGCGGGCTATCCGCGGGCAGGGGCTCGGGGTCGGTGACGTCGACCGCGGCGCCGGCGAGATGTCCTGACTCCAGAGCGGCAACCAAATCGTCGGCAACCACAAGATCGCCGCGGCCGCCGTTGGCAAAGAAAGCGCCCGGCTTCATCGTGGCAAAAAACTCGGCATTCGCCAGGCCGCGCGTCTCGGGCGTGCTGGGCATAAAGGATGCGACGACGTCTGCCTCGGCCAGGCGCTCAGACAGGGCATCCATGCCGTCCATGTCCTCAAACACAATGGGGTAGACGAGTGGATGGCGCTTGATGCCGCGGACATGTGCGCCCATGCTGCGGCAGAGCGCGGCAAAGTGGCCGCCGATATCGCCCGCGCCCAGCACCAGCACATTGGCATTTTTGAGCGAGGTGACCGGGCCCAAGTCCTCCCAGCGATGCTCGCGCTGCAAGTCGTGGTAGCCGGGCAGGCGCTTCATCATGGAAAGGACCATGGCAAATATGTGCTCGCTCACGGCCTGACCGTAGGCGCCGATTGAGCAAGACAGCTTGGCTTCAGCCGGCACGGTGCCGGCGGCCAAGTAATCGTCATAGCCAGCGGTCTGCAATTGCAACAGCTGGAGATGCTCGCATGCCGTGAGTATGTCAGGGTCTATGTTGCCCAAGATCACGTCGGCTTTGGCGACCTGCTCACGCGTGACGGCATCGGCGCTCGTGTAGATAAAGTCCTCGCCCGGAGCGCTCGACTCAAGAATTGCGCGATGGCGGTCGTTGACGGGCAGCAAAACCAGGATGTTCACAAGCAGTCCTCTCCGCTCGACCTGCCAAAAAGGGACAGGTTTATTTTGGCAGGTTTTATCAGGCAAAACGTTCAAATAAAAACGCCGGATGCAAGACGAGCGTGCCCGTCAGCATCCGGCGCATCTACAGCTACCAGCTCAGCAACTCGTAGCCGTCCTCGGTCACCACGAGCTGTACCTCGCACTGGGCCGAATCGCTACCGTCCTTGGTGCGCACACACCAACCGTCACCCTTGCTAATCTTGATGTCGGGCGCTCCGGCGTTGACCATGGGCTCGATGGTAAAGACCATGCCCGGGGCCATGATGGTGTCCACGTCGGGCGCCTCGGTGGTAAAGCCCACAAACGGGTCCTCGTGGAACTCCTTGCCAATGCCGTGTCCGCCGTACTCGCGCACCACGCTAAAGCCGGCGTCCTCTACCGTCTTTTGCACAGCCTCGGCCATAACAGAGAGCGGCAGCCACGGCTTGACGGCGGCCAGGCCCGCTTCCACGCTGGCGCGGGTCACGTCGACCAGGCGCTGGCGCTCGGCCGAGACCTCGCCGATGCAGAACATACGGCTCGAATCGCTAAAGTAGCCGTCCAGAATCGTGGAGCAGTCCACGTTGATGATATCGCCCTCGTGCAGCACGTCCGTATCGCAGGGGATGCCGTGACAGACCACATCGTTGATCGAGGTGCATACGCTCTTGGGATAGCCCTCATAGTTGAGGTCGGCCGGCGTGCCACCGTGCTCGATGGTGTAGTCGTAGATCATCTGGTTGATCTGGTTGGTGGTCATGCCTGCGGCGATGTGCTCGCCCACGTAGTCGAGCACGCCCACGTTGATGGCGGCCGAACGCTTGATACCCTCGATATCGGCGGGTGTCTTGTAGAGCGTGCGGGGCAGAACCTCCCAGCCCTCTTCCCACAGGCGCTCGAGGCGCTCGTCGAAGGCGCTATGGCATTTCTTATATTTTTTGCCGCTGCCGCACCAGCAAGCGTCGTTGCGGCCGGGCACGGGTCCGTTGTCAAACATGGCTAACTTCCTTTCATTCGCAGCTAGTATAGCCCACCCGCAGCCCCGTCCCAAAAAGACTGCCCTGGGCGGATGTGCGGCTCTGCTAGCAGCTCACCTGGCAGGGAATGCCGAGGGCTTGGACGCGCGCGGCAATGGCGTCGAGCACCTCGGGCGCCGCTTTAGCAAGGCCGGCGACCGGTGTCTCGCGCGCCACCGTGTAGATGGTCGCTTCTTGCGGGCGAATGCGCTCAAGCGCCGCGAGCCAGGGGGCAACGTACTCCTCGCCGGTGTTGTCGATGAGCTTGCCCTGATACTCGCCGGTCAAAAAGATCGTCTGGATAATGACATGGCCGTTAAAGCTCGCGAACGTCTCGATCTGGTGCTCGACGTCGTAGGGGCCAACGGGCTGGTCGAGCAGCTGGATAAATGCCGGGTCGACGGTATCGAGCTTGAGGATGTTGTCGTCGACCATCATGAGCGCGTTGTGTACCTCGGGACGATCGGCGCGCGTGCCGTTGGAAAGCACGGCAATCTTGGTGTTTGGGACCAGCTGGTCGCGAAGCGCGACGGCGCCGGCGATGGCCTGCGGAAACTCCGGCGCGGCGGTAGGCTCGCCGTTGCCGGCAAACGTGATTACATCGGGCAGCTCGCCCTCGGCTGCCATCTCGCGCAGCTTGGCCTCGAGCGCGTCGAGCACCACGGCAGCCGAGTTGTACGGCTCGTGGCAGGGACGCTCGGAGTTGAGACCGTTCTCGCAGTAGATGCAGTCAAACGTACAGATCTTGCCCGATGCCGGCATCATGTTGACGCCGAGCGAAAGGCCCAGGCGGCGGCTGCGCACCGGTCCAAAGATGGGGCTGGCATTTAAAAACGTAGACATAGACATATGCTCCTTGGGACAGTTGTGCCTAAGCATAGCATCGGCTCCGAAGCAAGGTGCGGGCTCTTGCTTTACAAGTTTCGTTTTTGCACGTCGCTCATTATGCCGTGCCATGAAAAGCCTCAGGTCGGGTACAGTTAATCTGTTAACAAAGCGTAAAGCAATGCGGGTCTATCCAACCGTACTGACGGGCAACTGGATGGGCATTGACGATGGGAACACAGTATGGATTTTACGGTTGAGAATGCGGGCACCACGATCGCCTGTCGCGAGTATGCCGGCCCGGTTGTATCGTCCGATACGCCCGCCTTGGTGTGCGTGCACGGCGCCTGCGTCGATGGCACATTTTTTGACGGCATCGCCCGCGAGCTCGCCTGTGACTACCGCGTCATTGCCTACGACCGCCGTGGTTGCGGCGAGAGCGGCGACGCTGCAGACGAACGCTACGACCTCGCCGCCCAGGCTGTCGACCTGCAGGCCGTTATCGAGCATATTGGCGCTCCGGCAAACGTGCTCGCGCACAGTGCCGGTACGCTGGTGACGCTGGAGCTCCTCCGTGCAAACCCTGCCATAATCTCGCGTGCGATTCTGCATGAACCCGCCGTGACAAACGAGGGTGCCGGCCTGGGCGCGGCCCCGGTTTTGCTCGAGATGATCGCCGCGGGAAAGGTCTCCAGGGCATTACGGGCCTTCCTGGGCGCCATCGGCGACTCGGACCCTGAGGCTCCCAAGTTAACCGAGGCAGAAGCCAAGCATGCCCTGCGCAACGGCCGCAGTTTCATGGCAAACGAATACGAGACCACTATGACCTGCGTTCCCGATTGGAATCGCGCCCGCGCATCGAAAACGGTGGCCGCCGTATTCCTGGGCGAGCTCTCGATTGGCACGCCCCGCGAGGCGGGCACGAGGACAGCAGCTGAGCTCTTGGACTGTCCGCTCGTAACGGTTCCGGGCGCGCACAACGGGCTGCGCGATCGCCCGACAGCGACCGCGCAGGCTGTCCGCGGCATCTTGGGGCTCTAGCGGCCGAATCATCAAACGGGCTTCTTTCGTAGACGTTTCGGCTGTGTTAACAAGGGTGCTCAAAACCCAACGCCTGCGGCATCAGCCCTGCCGTCTGCCAACTCATAAAAAAGAAACGGTATTCACGTGCGTACCTGCATCGACAAGGTGCTACCCTTGTAACATTTGGTACCCACTGCTACCAAGCAAAACTACTGAAAGGGCCCCCTATGCTCAATAATCACGAGGCCAATCTAACCGACGAGGAGGCTGCCGCCGAGGTCGCCCGTGTCGCGAAGACCTACCCCGTGGTACGTTTGCTGTCGGTCGACCAGATTAAGGGCGATCCCAACTGCCTGCTCGCCGGCGATCGGTGTCCCTGTCTGCGCCAGTCAAGTCTTGAGGCCTTGGCGGCAGGTTCCGATGAGGTGTCGGAACAGCTGCTCAACGATGGCGTTGAGTACCGCGCTCATCTGCGTCCTCTGAAGGTCGAGGGCGAGCCTCACGTCCTGCTGATGGTGCGTCCGATTGATGAACAGGAGACCGCAGAAGAGGACCTTGTCTACACCGACGTGCTGACGAGCGTGCGCAATCGCCGATATTACGAGGAAAAGCTTCGCAGCGCCCGCATGCAGGCCGGTGTGGCCATGATCGACCTTGATGATTTTAGGGTCTTCAACGATACCTGTGGCCGTCATGCCGGCGACCTTGCACTCGGTGCGGTGGCGACGGCCATACGAGGCAGTATTCGTTCGACTGATGAGCTTGTCCGCTATGGTTGCGATAAGTTTGTGGCCGTCATGCCCAATATCCCCTCCGATGACTTCGCCCGTCGTCTGCGTCACGTATCCGATGCCGTTCATTCCGCGATTATTCCGGGCCATGAGCGTGTTAGCTTGACAGCATGTGTTGGTGGCGTTCGCATTAATGGCGAGACGGTCGATGAGGGCGTTGGCCGCGCTGTCCAATTACTGAGCCGCGCTAAGGCAAAAGCCGGTACGGTCATGACCGATACCGATTCCGTCGATACCTTCCAAAGCGAAAAGCCTTCGGTGCTTATCGTCGATGACTCCGAGATGAACCGAGCTATTCTCAGCGAGATGCTCAAGGACGAGTATTGCATCCTCGAGGCCGATAGCGGTCGTGCAGCGCTCGACATGGTCGACCGCTATGGTGATGAGCTGTCGCTCGTGCTGCTGGACATTGTCATGCCGGGCATGAACGGCTTTGAGGTGTTGGGCGATCTGTCGCGCCGGTCGATTATTGACAATCTGCCTGTCATCATGATCTCGAGCGAAGATTCCGACGATGTGGTGCTGCGCGCGTATGAGCTGGGTGCCTCTGACTATGTCAACCGCCCGTTTGACTCCCGTGTCGTGCGCCGCCGTGTAAGCAACACCATCCGCCTGTACGCCAAACAGCGCCGCCTGACGAGCCTGCTGTCCCAGCAGTACAACGAGCGCGTAAAGAACAGCCGCATGCTCATCGACATCATGTCCGGCGTCATGGAGCTCCGCAATGGCGAGAGCGGCAGGCACGTTACGAACATCGAGAAACTGACCGAGCTGCTGCTTGGCTGCCTGGTCCACCGTAGCGACAACATCTCCCTAGACAACGAGGAACGCTCGACGATTGCCCTCGCTTCGGCGCTGCACGATATCGGCAAGATGTCGATCGACGATGCGATTCTCAACAAGCCCGGGCGTCTCACGTCCGAGGAGTTCGAGATTATGAAGACGCATACCACGATCGGCGCCGACATGCTGCTAGAGCTGGGCCGCCATCACACCGGCAATGCGCTTTTGGAATATGCGTACCAGATTGCGCGTTGGCACCACGAGCGTTGGGACGGCAAGGGTTATCCCGATGGCCTTAAGGGCGACGATATCCCCATCGCCGCACAGGTGGTTTCGGTGGCCGACGTATACGATGCGCTGACGAGCGTGCGCGTGTACAAGGATGCCATCCCGCACGAGGAGGCGATCCAGATGATCTTGGATGGTAAGTGCGGCACCTTTAACCCGCTGCTGCTCGACTGCCTGCTCGAGGTGCAAGACCGTATTGCCGAGACGTTGGCACGCCCCGCCGACGTTGTCGCGTTTCCCACGATTTAGTTTGACCAAAGGAGTTTTAACCCATGATTTCCATGCGTGAGGCGTATGAGAAGATCGGCTCTAATTATGATGACGCGTGCGCTCGGCTGATGGGCGAGGAAATGCTTGCCCGCTTTGCCCTCAAGTTTTTGGATGATGAGAGCATGGACAAGCTGGAGGCCGCCATGGCGGCGGGAGACGCCAAGGAAGCGTTTATGGCAGCGCATACGCTCAAGGGCGTGAGCCAGAACCTGGGATTCGATAATCTGTACGAGCCGGCGATCGTGGTAACCGAAGCGCTGCGCGGTGCCGATGCCGTCGACGGCGCCCGTGAGGGAATGCATGCGCTGCAGCAGCAATATGCGGCCACGATGTTGGCCCTGCGCGAGGCGACCGAGTAAGAGGTTGCAATCTTTGATGACTATGAGAGTGGATAATCTTCCGTTTTTGGCCCTGTGGCGGCCTCAAAGTGGGAGATTATCCACTCTCGTTCGATACGTGTCCAAAAATTCACTCTCGCGCACTGGCGTGGCTTTCCGCATGCAATCCATATCGTTGTTCGATAAACTGTTCGAATAACGATAGATTCGATGAGGGTGAGTGTATGTCCAACAGCGTTCAGCGTATGGCCAAGGCGGGCGAGACTGTAAGGAAGCTTGGCTTTTGCATGGCGGTCGTTTTTGCGGGAATGCTCGTCGCTTTTGCCGCGTTGGTTGTTTACGTGATCTGGTATGCGGTTGCAAACGTTGTTTCTGTCGATTCTTTCGGTGTCGTGACGCTTCTCGATGGCGGGAGCATCGTTATCCCAAGCGGGCTGTGCCTGGCACTCGTCGTGGGTATTTCGCTTGTCGTTTTGTGCGGAATCAGCCATAACATTTCTCGGGGCGTCTCGCCCTTTACCAAGGCGCATGTGCGGCTTATCCGTGTTCTTGCACTTGCCTTTGCTGTTAACGCCGTGGTTTCGCTTGTTGGTGCCTATGGATCGGTCAATCTCACCATTGGCGGACTGGAGCTTTACATCGTGCCTCATTCCTTCGTTATTGAGATTTGCCAAGGCGCTACCTTTGATGCGGGGTCGCTTATCGGCGCAGTTGTCTGTTTGTTTATCTCGGCGATCTGGAGTTATGCCTCGCTGCTCCAAGAGCAGTCTGACGAGCTTGTGTAGGAGGAAACATGAGCTATCTCATCATCGAGCTTGAGACGCAGCTGCTTAAGACCGGAAAGACCAGCGCTGATCTGATTCGGGCGACGGGGCATACTCCGGCTAATATTTCAAAGCTTAGAAACGGAAAGATAAAAGCTATTCGCCTAAAGACGCTTCTCGATATCTGTGATGAGCTTGATTGTCAACCGGGAGACATTATTCAGCGCGTGAGCGAGAAAGAGCTTGAGGAGCTTATTGTCGAGCGCGCGAAAAATGTCGTGAGACAGATGCGGGATGGCGGAGGCAACGAGGCGTCGCTTCCGACATCAGTCTTCGCTGTCGATTTGAGTGACGAGTAGCTTAAGGCGAACAACTAAAACGAAATATCAGCGTGAAGGGACCCGTGTCTAACACGGGTTCTTTCATTTGGATTATCTTGACAAATACGAGTTATCGAAAAACAATAACAACCATGGAAAACGATAAAGGAAAGAAGGAGCGATATGAGCGGTTGGTACCGTCAAGATTCTTTCGCAAATTGATCGAGGCGGCCTCGGCCCCGCCTTGCTCTAGCCCTCCGCCTTCTTGCT
>CAKXKM010000056.1 GCA_934876235.1 Collinsella sp. AF02-46-1
GAGCAGCACCGCCACGCGAGGGTGGAGCTCGGTGGTCGAAGCAATCTGATAGCTCGAGAGCTCAGCCACAAACCACTCGTTGTGGGCTCGGCCGTCAATCTCGTTGATAGGCGGCTCGCCGATGTTGCCGACAGCTACACTGGCCTCACCGGAAGCCTTGAGCAGATAATCGGTCAGCGACGTGGTGGTCGTCTTGCCGTTGGTGCCCGTGATGGCAATCCAGTTATCGGGCGACAGGCGATAGGCAAACTCGGGCTCACCCATAATCTGGGCGGCATGCTCGCGCCCGGCCTTAAAGAAGCCCGAGAACTCCGAGATGCCCGGGCACGTCACGCATACGTCATAGGCGCCCTCGACCTGTTCGGTCCCATAGACAAACGACGCACCGGCAGCCTCGAGCGCACGCGTGGCGTCATTGGGCTCAGAGGTGCCGCCGCCATACACGGTAACGGCGCTTACGCGCTCTGGATGTGCCAGCGCCCAGCGGGCGACATCGAGACCGGATTTGCCCTGACCCAAAACGAGCAGGCTAAAGACATCAGCAAGAGGCATGAAAGACCACTATCCCAACTGGAAGAACAGGGCAAGGCCAACGGCACCAAATGCCGCAGCGATAATCCAAAAACGGATGACGACCTTGGTCTCGGCCCAACCCTTCTTTTCGAAATGATGATGGATGGGCGCCATAAGGAAGACGCGCTTGTGCGTAAAGTGGAAGTAGACAACCTGAATCATGACCGACAGGGTCTCAACGATAAACAGGCCACCGATGATGAGGGAGACGACCTCGGTGTTAGTCATGATGGACGTACAGGCAAACGCGGCACCCAGAGCAAGCGAGCCGGTATCACCCATAAAGATGCTCGCCGGATAGCAGTTGAACCACAGAAAGCCCAGGCAGGCACCGGCACACGCGGTGCAGAAGATGGACAGGTTCACGTCTCCGTGCAAAAACGCCATAGCAGCCATGGCGAGCATGGCGATCATGGAGGTGCCGCCAGCAAGACCGTCAAGGCCATCGGTCAAGTTCACGGCATTAGAAAGACCGGCAATCATCAGCCAGCAAAAGACAATATAGAGCCACGGGAACGAATAGCCGCAGATGGTAGTCGAAAGCACGCCAAGGTCAATCGTCAACCCACCGGGAAAACGAATCTCGGGGGCGACGCCGCACCAGTTGACGGCAAGCACCGTAAAGGTGACACAGATAATGGTTAGGCCGATCATCTTGGCATGAGGCGTCAGACCGAGCGAGCGCCCATGCGTAACGGAGGTCAGGTCGTCGATCAGGCCCAGCACACCGGTCGCCAGCGTGGCGAGCAGCACGAACACGAGCTCGGTGGTGAGCTTTCCCATCAGCAGGCAGGTCAGCGAGATCGCGACGAGGATGACAACACCACCCATGGTGGGCGTTCCCTGCTTAACCAAATGACGCTTGGGGCCGTCGGCACGAACCTGCTGGCCGATACCCTCGACCTTGAGCAGCTTAATCCACCACGGCATGAGCAGCAGCGCAATGGCTGCGGCGATGCCAAGCCCCAAAAAAGCCTGATACGTTGGATACGAGGGATTGCCGAACATGGGCTAGCACACACCTTCCACAAAGCGGTCGAGCTCAACAAAGCGGGAACCCTTGACCAGTACAACATCATGTTTTTCAAGCGCGCCGCCCATGCGGTCGAGCACCTGCTGATAATCGGAGAACACCTGGATGCGGTCCTCGTCCATGCCCATCATGCGCGCGGCATCGGCCATAAGCTGGGCCAGCTCACCACCCACGCACGCCAGCATGTCGAGCTTCTTGGCGGCGGCATAGGCGCCCACGAGCTCATGCATGCGAGAAGCCTCATCGCCCATCTCGCCCATCTCGCCCAGGATCGCCATGCGAGACCCCGTGCATGAAAGCAAGCACAGCAGATCGAGGCCGGCTGCCATCGATTCGGCGCTGGCGTTATAGGAATCGTCGATGATGCGTGCACCGCTCTTGGCGCGCTTGATCTCCTGGCGGTGCCCGGTGATCGTAAGACCCCTAAAGGCAGCATCGATCTGCTCGGGCGTCACGCCCAGGCGATAGGCAACCGCGGCGGCCTTAACGGCATTAGGAACGGACTGCACGCCAGGGATGGCAAGCATGGTATCGATTGTCTCGCCCTGACCAAAATCGAGCGTAAAGACCGGACGGCCCTCGTCATCAACGCGAACGTCGCGGGCGCGGACCTCATCATCGTCAGAGACACCGGCCAGCATCACGTCGATACCAGCAGGCTGGGCGAACGTATCGCGAATGAACGGCGTAAAATCGTCCTCGCCGCCCAAAACCAGCAGCGGCAAATAGTCGCCGGCGGCGCACATGCCCTGGACAATCTCGGCCTTAGCGCGGGCGATGTTCTCGCGGCTGCCCAAAATGCCGATATGAGAGGTGCCGATCTTGCTCACGATGGCAAGGTTGGGATTGGCGGACTGGGACAGGCGCTCGATCTCGTGGAAATGGTTCATGCCCATCTCGAGCACCAGGACCTCGGTATCGGCCGGAGCGGAAAGCACCGTGAGCGGCATGCCGATCAGGTTATTGAAATTGCCCTTGGTGGCCCAGACACGATAGCGCTTGGCGAGCACAGCGGCGAGAACGTCCTTGGTCGTCGTCTTGCCGATGGAACCGGTAATGCCAACGACCAGGCAGCCAAGCTCCAGGCGATACGCGTGCGCCAAACGCAGCAGAAACTCCTCGGGATCATCGGTCAGCAAGATGGCACAGCCCTTGTCCTGCGCCAGCGAGACCAGCTCGGCCTCGGGCTCACGCGTCATCACGACGGCGCCGGCACCCGACTGGACGGCACGGGAAGCAAAATCATTGCCGTCGACGTTTTCACCGGGAAAGGCGACGAAAATCGTCCCTTCCTCGACCTGGCGCGAGTCGATAACGCACCCGCGGCATACCCGATCGACTTCTCCCGTCACGGTTCGGGCCCCTGTTGCGGCCGCGAGGTTGTTGACGGCGATCTCTATCATTGCAGCTCCCCTGTAAACCTAAATAATGCTATCGGCGTATTGTATCCCAGCGCCGCGCATGCGTGGTGCAGGGCATGTGAACACCCCTCATATGGGACAACAAACCACGCCCCAAAGATTGTAACCCCCTACTTCGTGTGTGGGATACCCAGCACGTCGAGCGCGTTGGCCATAATGGACTGGAACGGCACCGCAGCGGCATCTGAGCCGCTCGGCGTTCCGTCGAGCGTGATATAGCACAGCACCTTGGGCGATTGTGCCGGTGCAAAGCCCATAAAGGACGACATGTAGTTCTCCTTGAGGTAGCCGCCGTTCTCGTCGGCACGTTCGGCCGTACCGGTCTTACCCGCCACGTCATAGCCGTCAACCGCGCCGCCAACGCCCGTTCCCTCCGACACGACCGTCTGCATGCACGATGTCACCTGGGATGCGGCGTCCTCCGAAATCGCGCGCTCGCCTTCGCCCCAGTCCTTCTCGTCGCCTTTGCTTGACTTATAGAAGTGCGGGGTCATCATCACGCCGCCGTTGGCGATGCCGCCCACGGCACGTGCGATCTCAATCGGCGAGACAGACAGCGCCTGTCCAAAGCTCATCGAGCCCAGCGTGGCGCCGTCATACTGGTCACGCTCCTTGACGATGCCCAGGCTCTCGCCCGGAAAATCGACACCAGAGCTGTGACCGATGCCCCACTTGTCCACATAGGCGGCAAAGTCGTCGGCACCGATCTTGCGCCCCACCAGGACAAATCCCACGTTGGACGAACGGCGCATCATCTCGCGCACATCCATGGTCATGGCGTAGTCGCGCTTGTCGGCATCGGTGACGGTATCGTCGCCCACCTTGATGCTCGCCGGCACCTCAAACGACGTACTCGACCGCACGACACCCAAGTCGAAGCCGGCGCCCGCCACGAGCGTCTTAAAGACCGAGCCGGGCTCGTAGGCGTCGGTGACCAGGCGCAGGTTCATATCCTCGGTCTTGGCGTTTTCCAAATTGGTCTGGTCGTAGGTCGGATACGAGCAGGCTGCCAAGATCTCGCCTGTCGTAGGATCGGTGACCAGCGCCGAGCCGTTCTTGGCCTTTGTCTTCTCGACAGCCTCTGCCAGGGCATCCTCGGCCGCACGCTGGATATTGACGTCGAGCGTCGTCACGAGATCAACGCCGTCGACCGCAGCCACCTTTTTATAGGCACCGCCCGCGATATAGCTGCCGTCCCTCGCGCGCTCGCGTACGAGAGAACCGTTCGTGCCGGTCAGAAGCTTGTTGTATTGCTTTTCGAGACCCGTCAAGCCGTCGTTGTCTACATTCACTACACCCAGCACCTGCGATGCCAGATTGCCGTATGGATATACGCGCTTCATGGCCTGCTCAAAAAGCACGCCGGGCAGGTTCTTCTTCTCCAGCGCCGCAGCGTCGTCTTCGTCCACCTGGCGCTTGATATACACCCAGGTTCCATCGGACTCAACGAGCTTGCGGCAGGTCTTTTTATCGATTCCAGTTGCCTTGACCAGCGCCGACACCGTCTTGTCAACATCCTCGACAAGCTGGGGGTTCACGGCGATGTTGCGACATTCGACCGACGACGCCAGCACGTTACCGTTGCGGTCGTAGATGGTGCCACGTTTGGCATAGAGGGTCTGCGCAAGCAGGCGGCGCGCATCGGCACGCTCGCGCAGTTTATCGGCTTCGACAATTTGATAGCCGGCAAGGCGAAAGACGCCCAAGCCCAAGCCAAGCCCAATGAGGCCCATGACGGCTTTGCGGCGAGGCAGAGGCGTGCCTGTGAGCCATTCGGTCGACGAACTCTTGCGCGACCTGGTGTTATGCACTTGAGGGCCGCCCGAGCCGCGAAGTCGCGACGCCGGGTCGTTGCCACGGGACTGCCCGGCGTTGTAAGATTGCCGACCCGTTCCTTGATAACCAGAACGTCCCCGCGACGAGGGACGTCCAGAACCGCGGCCCCCATCGGAACTGCGGCGATAGTCATTTGTCATACTCAGCTACCGTCTTGCTACTGAGCGGTCGCGGTCGCGTTGGCGCCCGCGGCTGCATCCTGCGAAAAGTCAAGTGTAACGCTCTCGCTGGGCTCCACCATGCCATAAGCGCCCGCAAGGTCGCGAATGCGCGTGTCGGCGCCATAGACCGAATGCATGACCTCCAGGTCGGAGCTCTCATCGGTCGCTTTTTCGAGCGTGTTGGTAAGCTCGGCGTTGCTGTTGAGCACCTGGGCCGTAACGCCGGCGAGCGCCACGCGGGCGACGCCGATCGTCATGAAGATAGCCGCAATGATGCAAAACGTTTTAAGAACGCTCATGAAAACCGGGCTTACCGCCTGGTTTGCCTGACGGCCCGCGCCCGTGTAGACATCAAAGCGCGGCGTGCGCTGCTCACGGGGAGCAACGGGGGCCTGCGGCGTCTCACGATAGGCGGGCATGGCGTTCATATCATAGGCGAGTGCTGCGCTTGAAGTGTTGTAGCCCATGATATGCCGCCTCCCATCCCGAGTACGTTGGTAGTGTGTTTAAGCTTCGTTTATGGTGCGAGCGGGAGGTCCAATATCGCGCGGTCGCGCCTACAGACGCTGCGCCACGCGGATTTTGGCTGATCTCGCCCGAGGGTTGCGCTCAACCTCATCAGGCTGGGCAACCAAGGGTTTGCGGGTGATGACCTTGAGTATCGGCACGTTGCCGCACACGCACACCGGAATCTCCGGCGGACACGTGCACCCCTGGCTCATCTCCTTAAAGTGATTCTTTACGATACGGTCCTCAAGCGAGTGATACGAGATGACGCAGATACGTCCGCCCGGATTGAGCCACCTGGTGGCGGCATCAAGCCCTCGTTCGAGCACATCGAGCTCGTGATTGACCTCGATGCGAATGGCCTGGAAACTTTTCTTGGCCGGGTGTCCGCCATGCCGACGAGCGGCAGCCGGGATACCCGCCTTGATGATCTCGACAAATTGGCCGGTGGTTTCGATCGGTTCTTGCTCGCGGCGGCGCACGATCTCGCGCGCGATCTGCGAGGCGAACTTCTCTTCGCCGTAGACGCGTAGAATCCGGGCGAGGTCGTGTTCGTTATAGGTGTTGATGACCTCAGCTGCGTTTAAGGTGTTATTACCCGGATCCATCCGCATGTCCAATGGGGCGTCCTCGTTATACGAAAAGCCCCTGCCAGGGATATCGAGTTGCGGTGACGAAACGCCCAAATCGAACAGGAAGCCATCGACCCCGGGCACCTCGGCCGAGCAAAGCAGCTCGTCCAAGTCGCCGAAGTTGCCCTTCAGCAGCTGGTGCGGAACGCCGGGAACCTCGCGGTCCAGACGGGCGCCAGCGGCCTCGAGGGCCATGTCGTCCTGATCGACGCCGAGCAAAAGGCCCGTCTCCCCCACCTGCGCGGCCATCTTTACCGAATGGCCGGCACCGCCAAGGGTGCAATCGCAGACAACGGAGCCGCTCTTTAGCCGCAGCGATTCAAGTACTTCGCCGAGCATGACAGGTTCATGCCGATATTCTTGTGTCAAGATCCCACGCTCCATCCGTTACCCGTGCCTTGCCCTTACGAGAAGAAGAGGTCCAGCAGGGCCTCATCGTCATCGTCCTCATCGGCCGTAGCGCGGTCCCAAACCTCAAGGTGGTCGTAGTTGCCCACAACCGTGACCTCGCGGTCGAGGTTCGCCTGCTTGCGGAGAGACTCGGAAAGACCGATACGACCGGCGCTGTCCACGTCCATCGACGTGGTGCGCTTGTTGATCGCCCTCATGAGCTTCTGGTCATTAATGTCACGCGGGTTAAAACCCTCGTGGCCCTCACGACCCGCGAAGAGTCCTTCGACCCACTTATCGAAGGCCTCGGCAGAGAACACGTACAGAGCATCGACATCCAGGGCTTTGAACACGCGAACGTGCTCTCCAAGCTCCTCGCGAAGGGGTGCAGGCAGGGACAGACGACCTTTTGCATCGAGATTGCGCTCGTATGCACCAGTCATTCCCATGTGCGCCCTCCCCTCGGTTACTCAGATGGCACGTACGCGGGGAACCACCCCGCCTGTCGACGTCATTAATAATATGGGGAACCGCCCCATTTTTCAACACCTTTCCCCACCCCTTCCCCCACCCCGCCCCACCACTCCACCCACCATATATTGCAAAACACCCCCAATCATATGTTCGAAAACACAATATGTTGTGTTTACAGCAACGGCGGGATGCCACCTGTGGCACCCCGCCTTTCAACCTCAACCTTCAAGTTGACCTTGAGGCGATTTTTGCGCCCCTTTACATGCCGTTCACATCGCCCCCAAACTCCCCCATCCAAGGCACATGCGGCCCACCACCGCGACGACAAGTGGCAAAAAATGGGACGGGCCCCAGATTGCCCATGCGCGCGCAAAAGCACGCCGCGGCAATCTGGGGCCCGTCCTCAAATACCTATAGATATGCAGGCCAGCGATGTGTTAACGATGTGCCAGCGGGTGCGCCGCCAGATAGACCTCGGTCAGTTGCGTACGATCGACATGCGTGTAGACCTGCGTGGTCGATATATCGGCATGTCCCAAGATCTCCTGTAGCACACGGAGGTCTGCACCGCCCGCAAGCATATGGGTGGCAAAGGAGTGACGCAGCGTATGGGGATGGAGTCCCACCAGCCCCACCTGGCGCCCGTAGCGCTCACAGATGGCATGGATGCCCTGGCGCGACAGACGGCGGCCGTTCTTATTTAAAAAGACCGCCGAGGTCTCGGTTCCGTGGGCATGGGCCGCCAAGCGAGAACGCCCCTTAGTTATATAGCGCGTCAGAGCTCGCGCCGCGCTTCCCACCAACGGGGACAGGCGTTCCTTTGAGCCCTTACCGCGAACGAGCACAAAGCCATCGTCGATATGGATATCGCCCACATCGAGCCCCACCAACTCGCTCACACGCAAGCCGCATCCGTAGAGCACTTCCAAGATGGCATGGTCGCGCAAGCCCATCTCGCCCTCGGGGAAGTCTTGATCGAGCAGCGCCGAGACATCCTCCACCGATAGATACTCCGGCAAACGCTCAGCCTTTTTAGGCAGGCGCAACGCCGCCGTTGGATTTTGGGCCACAATCCCATCGCGCACCAAAAAGGCATGCAGGCCCTTCACGGCCGCAAGCGCACGCTCCACCGAGGCATCGGAATAGCCCCCATCGCGACGGTCGGCGACAAAGCCCTCCACGACCTGACGAGTCACCTCATCAAAAGACATGATGCCCGCCCGCTCCAGATACGCGCAGTACGTCGTCAGGTCACGACGATAGGCCGCAATCGTGTTGCGCGCCAAACCCCGCTCGACCGCGAGGTAATCGAGATACTCCCCCGCCGCCACGGCGAGCGACGAGGGAGTAGCTTCGGTATGTTCTTTGTTCGCCGGCACCCTTAGTCCGTAGCGAGGTTCATGGGCGTCACCTGCAGGCGATCGACACCCTCGTGCTGACCGATCGAGGCACGCACGAACTCTCGGAACAGCGGCTGCGGGTTGGTCGGACGGCTCTTGAACTCGGGGTGAGCCTGGGTTGCCACATACCAAGGATGCACGTCGCGCGGCAGCTCGACCATCTCGACCAGGCGCTCGTCGGGCGACAGACCCGAGATAACCAAACCGGCGTCCTCAAGCTGGTCGCGGAAGGCGTTGTTAAACTCAAAGCGGTGACGGTGACGCTCGTAGACGAGATCCTCGCCATATGCCTCGCGAGCGAGGGTATCGGCGGCGAGCTTGCACGGATAGGCGCCCAGACGCATGGTGCCGCCCTTCTCGGTGACATCCTCCTGCGAGCTCATCAGATCGATGACGCTAAACGGACCGTCCGGGTCGAACTCGGAGGAGCTGGCGCCGGCAAGGCCGACGACGTTGCGGGCGAACTCGCACACGGCCACCTGCATACCCAGGCAAATGCCCAGATACGGAATCTTGTGCTCGCGGGCAAACTCGGCCGCGAGGATCTTGCCCTCCAGGGCGCGCTTGCCAAAGCCGCCGGGGACCAGGATGCCCGAGGCGTCGCCCAGAACTTCGGAGACATTCTGCTCGTCGAGGCTCTCGCCGTCGACCAGCTGGACGTCCACATGGCGATCGTAGAAGACGCCCGCATGGTGCAGGGCCTCGATAACCGACAGGTACGCATCGGGCAGCTGCGTGTACTTGCCAACGACGGCGATCTTCACCTTGTCGGCGTGATGGTTGGCGTGATTCTGTTTGCGCAGGAACTCGTTCCACTCGCTCATGTCGCGCTCACGCGGGTCCAGACCCAGACGCTCGCAAATGCGCAGGTCAAAGTCCTGCTCGGCAAGCAGCTGCGGAACATCGTAAATACTCGCGCAGTCCTCGTTGGTAAAGACGCAATCGGTGTCGACGTCGCAGAAGCTTGCGATCTTTCCGCGGATAGCGTCATCGATATGGTGGTCGGAGCGCAACACGATAATATCGGGCTGGATGCCAAAGCTGCGGAGCTCCTTGACGGAATGCTGCGTGGGCTTGGTCTTGACCTCGTGGGCGGCGGCGATATAGGGAACGAGCGACACGTGGATGTAGCAGACGTTCTCGGGGCCGGCCTCCTTGCGGTACTGACGAATGGCCTCGACAAACGGTTGGGACTCGATGTCGCCGATCGTGCCGCCCAGCTCGGTGATGACTACATCGGAGCCGGTCTGCTCCTCGATGCGGCGGAACTTATCCTTAATGGCATTGGTGACGTGAGGAATCACCTGCACGGTACCGCCCAAAAAGTCGCCGCGACGCTCGCGGGCGATGAGGCTTTTGTAGATGGCACCGGTCGTAAAGTTGGAATCGCGGGTCAGGTTCTCATCAATAAAGCGCTCGTAATGACCCAGGTCCAGGTCGGACTCGTAACCATCCTCGGTTACAAAGACCTCACCATGCTGGAACGGGCTCATGGTACCGGGGTCGACGTTCAGATACGGGTCGGCCTTCTGCATCGTTACTTTGTAGCCACGCGACTTGAGCAGACGGCCCAGCGAGGCCGCGGTGATACCCTTGCCCAGGGACGAAACCACGCCACCGGTTACGAACACATGCTTGGTCATATTGAGTTACCTGCGCTTCCCGTAGAAGTTGTTTATCCACATCTTACGGGTCTTCATTGTAATACTCGCGCCGCGGACCGTCCGCAATTTTTCTCGCGTGCGATTGCATTTCTCGATCTTGAAACAAAACGCCGCCCGGTTTCCCAGGCGGCGTCGCTATGGCAAGGGTTACATGCTGCTATCGATCAGCAACCTCGTCCTCAAGCATTTCTTGAACGAGCATGCCGGTACGGACGCCCTCAAGATACCACTCACCACGTTCGGTGAGGCAAATGCCATTTGCAAGCTGACCGCCGTCGTCGCTATAACGCGAGACGACATCAATCATACCTTCGGAATCCAAGCGATCGATTGCGGCGCGGGCACGATACGGCGAAACCCCCACGCGCTCGGCAAGCGTTTTGCGCGAGAAACCATACGGCCCGCCATTGTCTTCGGTTTGCTGGTCGATCTCCATCAACACCAGCACCTCGACACGCTTCATATCGTTGACACTCGCACGACCCTTGCCCGCCATAGCAGCCTCCTCAAACCGAGCACGAGCATCTAACGCGCCGTGCGCGACCGACACACCTCACGATGGCAGGTAATATCCATCATGCGGCATCCCGCTAAGGATGAAACAGTTACGGTTATTGTATACCGCTCAAATTGTTTCTAGGCAGGTAAACAGCTATTTTTCGCCGAAATAGACGCTTTATTGATCAAAAAGCCGTACCGGGCGCTAACCCGATACGGCCAAAATGCAATGCAATTACCGCGGTGCTTCAAACTTAGCGATGGAAGAAACCGCGGCGCTCAAACTTGGGCTCGCAGCACACGTTGATGCCCAACTTGCGCAGTACCGTCTCGTCCGTCGGCGAGATAATCACGCTAAAGAAGGCATCGCAACCGCGCAGCTGCTCCAGGCCCGAAAGGACGCGAGCGGCCGTCTCACTCGTGGCCGAGGTGATCGACAGCGCCATAAGCGTCTCGTCGGTGTGGAGGCGCGGGTTTTTGCTGCCCAGGAAATGCGTCTTGAGCTTGCTGATGGGCTCGATCGCCTCATCGCTAATGACCTCGAGCTCAAGGTCGACGCCCGAGACATGCTTGAGGGCGTTCATAATGAGCGAACTTGCGGCGCCCAGGCGCGTGGAGGTCTTACCGGTCACCACGGAGCCATCGGGCATGACCATGGCACCCACGGGACCACCCGTCAGCTGCTCCCTGGTAAGGGCCGCCGAGCGCGCCGGTGAGTAGTTCTTATCGATGCCGGCTTTCTTCATAATAATCTTGAGACGGTCGACTTGCTCATCGCCCACGCCGGTACGGCGCACATTTTCGACCGCGGTAAAGTAGCGGCGGACGATCTCCATCTTGGAAGCGTCGCGGCAGGCATCGTCATCGGTGATGGCAAAACCGACCATATTGACGCCCATGTCCGTAGGGCTCTGGTAGGGGCTCTTGCCCAGGATCTTTTCCATCAGGGCACGGACTACCGGGAAGGCCTCGACGTCGCGGTTGTAGTTGACCGTGGTCTTGTTGTAGGCCTCAAGGTGGAACGAATCGATGATATTGGCGTCGTCGAGGTCAGCCGTGGCGGCCTCGTAGGCAATATTGACCGGATGCGTCAGAGGAAGATTCCAGACCGGGAAGGTCTCAAACTTGGCATAGCCGGCGGCGGTACCGTGCTTATGCTCGTGATACAGCTGCGAGAGGCAAGTGGCGAGCTTGCCCGAGCCGGGGCCGGGTGCCGTCACGACAACGAGCGGACGCGTGGTCTCGACAAACTCGTTCTTGCCGTAGCCATCGTCGGACACGATCAGATCGACATCGTGCGGATACCCCTCGATGGGATAGTGCAGCTTGGCGGGAATACCGAGCGCGTTCAAGCGGTTGCGGAACACATCGGCAGCAGGCTGGCCGGCGTACTGGGTGATAACCACAGCCGCGACGGCAAAGCCGTTGCCGCGGAACAGGTCAACCAGGCGCAGCACATCCTCGTCATAGGTAATGCCAAGGTCACCACGAGCCTTGTTTTTCTCGATGTGGTTCGCGTTGATCGCGATGATAACCTCGACATCGTCGGCGATGCTCTTGAGCATGCGGAACTTGCTGTCCGGTTCAAAACCCGGCAGCACTCGGCTCGCATGATAGTCATCGAACAGCTTACCGCCAAACTCCAAATAGAGCTTGCCACCAAACTGCGAGATGCGCTCCTTAATGTGAGCAGCCTGCAGCTCGATATACTTCGCGTTGTCGAAACCCTGGCGCATGTATGGCTCCCGTCCCGTTTCGTAAATTAAGTTCCTACGCGATTATAACGGAGCCTGCCCTCCCCGATGCCCAGGCCGTCAACAGGCACCAACCAAACACGCCCACCGCAACCGCCGGGGACCCGGGGTGGCTCATTTGGAACGGGAAACAAGGCACTCAGCACCAACAATGAAAACGTCGCAGGTTAAGCATAAGCCAGCGAAAGCCCGCCAGAGTAGGCAAAGCGCCCCTGCACCAACAATGGAAAGCGCCGCAGGCAGAGGGCGGACAGCGAGCGCCGTCCAGGACGTACAAGTTGGCATGAAAAAGGCAAGGCATAGACCTTTTGGTCATGCCTTGCCTTTTGAATGACAAATTGTCGTCC
>CAKXKM010000057.1 GCA_934876235.1 Collinsella sp. AF02-46-1
GCCACTGTGTGTGCCGCTGCTCATCTCGAGCGTGGGCAAGACCGATGCCACGGCCTTGGCGGCAGAACAGCGCGGCTTCTATCTGCGCACGCGCGCCAGCTCGTACAAGCGCTACCCCATCAAGGGCCTGGACATCGCCGTACTCATCGTCAGCATCGCCCTCATCGCCATCGGCTTCCTGTTCTAGTTCGCCACCGACAGCAACCGCCCAACGCAAAAGGCCTCGGCTCGCACCAAACGAGCCGAGGCCTTTATTGTTTCACCAGATAAAACCTACCAAAATTAACCTGTCCCTTTTTGACGGGTCGGAAGCTAGAGGCGGGAGGGGACGCCGCTGCGGATGATGGAGTCGCGCACCAGGACATCCATAGCATCGAGGGTGATCTCGGGCATCTCTCGATACTTCTGCAGCACCGATAGCTCGGTGCAGGCCAGAATGACACGGTCGCAGCCGCTACGGGCGAACTCCCACATCACACGGTCGAACTTATCCATATCGGGCTCACGTCCGGCCTTCACATCATCGTAGATAAGCGACATCACATCGTTCTGACGCTTCTCGCTGGGATAGACAACCTCGACACCCGCAGCCTCGCATTCGCGGCCGTAGACGCCCGCGCCCACGGTGCCGTCGGTTCCCATGATGCCAATCTTGCGCACCGGCTCGGCCGGCATACTCAGGTTGGGGTCGAACTCGCACTCCCCCATCACCGCACCCGCAAGGGCATAGCGCACCGACTCACGCGGCATGTGGATAATCGGCACCTTCGTAAACGACTGGATCTGGTCGTAGAAGTAGTGTGACGTGTTGCAGGGAATGGCAATGTGCGCACAGCCCAGCGACTCGAGTGCCTGGGCACACTCTTTCATGGTCGCCAGCAGCTTGGCGTGCTCGCCAGTCTTAATGGCCAGCGTGCGGTCGGGCATGGTCGACTTGGAGAGCACCACCATGTCGATATGATCCTGATCGCAGGCAGCAGCCGTATGACGCACTACCTGGTCGTAGTAATACGACGTGGCCTCGGCGCCCATGCCGCCGATAACTCCCAGCTTTTCCATCGCCGCCTCCTTGGTGACGCTTGCGCAATTGCGCGTATCATACCCGCGCCCGCCCGATGTAAACCGGACGGGCGCCGCACTCATCTACTTGTAATACGTCTTGAACAGCTTAAAGTGGCGCAGCTTGGTGTGCCACATGCGCAGCCAGCGGTTAAAGACAAAGTCGCCCTTCATAAACGAAGGGTCGGCGCCCTTGCCTTCCTTGTCCAGGCGATGCACCTTAGCGCGCAGCTCGGGATCCTTGACGTACTTGTCGACGACGCCCATGGGGACGACCATCCACAGCGCCTCGTCCTGCGCCGTCACAAACTCCGGCTCAAACGGGCGGTTGAACACATACTCGTCCACCACATACTTGGCAACGTTAAAGCCGCTGTTAGTGACGTAGTAGTTGCTGCGACCTTGGCGCGTGTTGAAATCGAAGAACTTAAACGAGCCGTCGCGCTCGTCGTACTTAACGTCAAAGTTGGAATAGCCCACAAAGTGAAGGTCCTCGAGCAACTTGCGCACGCCGCCCATGAGCTCGTCATTGGGCTCGGTGATGATACAGGCGTGGTTGCCGACACCGTGAGGCTGATGCTCCTCGAGCAGCACGTGACCCAGGCACATCATGCGCACCTTGCCGTTGCGGTCGGAATAACTGGTGAGCACGCGCATGTACTCGTCATTGCCGGGCACGCGATCCTGCAAGATCAGGTCGTCGGTGTAGCCGCTGGCATACGAGTCGCGAATGACCTGTTCCAGCTCGGCACGGTCGGCAATCTCATAGGCCTTTTTCTGGCCCTCGAACTCGTGCTGCCACCACATGATGCCGTCAGAAGGCTTCAGAATCATCGGGTAGGGAAAATCGATCTGGTCGAGCACTTCGGCAGGCGCCTCGCCTTGGGCGTTCAGCATCGCCATGGTGAAGGTAAAGGTATGCGGATAGGGCACGCCATGCTTCTCGCACAGCTCGTAGAAGATCTCCTTCTTCTGACACTGCTCAAGCATGCTATAGGGAGCGTAAGGCGCGACGATGTTATCCGCCAACTCATGGGCATCCTTGGCCTGAGCCACGAGGGCAACATAGTTATCGCCACAGCCCACAAGGACAATCGTCTTATCGGCATGCGCTTGGGCAATGCCGTTGACGGTCCTGAGCATCACGGGCATGGTATCGATATCCACGTTGGGCGTGTAGTCGATAATCTGGCTGCGGTACGCGGGACCCGTCTGGTACTTGCCAAAGACCAGGCTCTTGACCTGGTACTCCTCGTAGAAGGCGCGCGCCACCGAATAGGCGTTGATGTCGCCACCGAGCAGCACGGGAATGAACTCGCGCTCTGTAAACTGCAATGCCATGGAAACTTCCTATCATGAACTGCCCACACAACGGGGCGGTCTTTGCGCAACTGATTTATTCTAGCGTGCCAAGCCGCCGGCGCCCAAAGCTCCACCGTATCTATGGCAATCGACGTAATCGTCCAGCATGAAATCCGCCCTCGCCGTGATGGGACCCTGTAGTTGCAAAACCCCACATGAGGCGACTTTTGATAAACAAAAACCCTCTCGACAGGGTTCCGTAACGTTAAAGTTGAACTCTATGGTTTCTCAACAATTCATCATAACTGCAGGTCAAAGCCAAAGCCTCAAGTTCAACTTGACCCTTTGGAACCTTTAAGGTTCAAGTTGAGGTCGAAAGCAGTAGTAGAATACCGTTCGAACCATAACCTACGATTGATTGCAGAGGGACTGGATGCAGCATTCGAATCATCGCACCGCAGCGCTCATTGCGTCGAAGCCGGCTCGTATCATCACGAGCGCCGCGCTCGCCGTTGCGCTGACGGCCACGCCGATGCTCTCCCCCGTTGCGGCGTATGCCGCCTCGCAGGCAACGCAGGACCAGCTTTCCGCAGCCCAGCAGAAGATCGAAGCCGCCACGAGCGCCTACAACGACGCCCGCACCAAACTCGATGACCTGCAAAAGCAGATTGACTCCAACGAGGCAAGCATCGAGGAAATCGAGGCTAAGCTTCCCGAGCAGCAGGCCAAGGCAAGCTCCGCCATGCGCGATCTGTACAAGTATCAGAAGGGCACCAATCCCATCGTGAGCTTCCTGGTCAATGCGCAGAGCCTGGGTGAGTTCATCACGACCTGCAAATACACCAACCAGATCACGAGCTCGAGCGTCAACGAGATCGAAGAGCTCAATAATATGCAAACCGAACTCGAGCAGAACAAGGCCGAGCTCCAGCAGGCCAAGTCACAGCTTGAGGCAGAGCAGAAAAACGCCGAGGATGCGCTGGCGCAGGCCCAGCAGCTCCGCAGCGAGGCACAGGCAAAAGCCGAGCAGGAAAATGCCGCCGAGCTTGCCAAGCTTGAGGCCGATAAGGCCGCTGCCGCCGAGAAGCTCTCGGGCGAGGGCGTAAGCGGCGGCAATTCCAGCAGCCAGGCCACCAACACCAACACCACCATAGACACCACGGTGAACAACTCCAATACCGGTAGTTCCGATTACGATTCGTTCATTAATGAGTGGACGAGCCGCATCGACAATTATCTTGCCGGCTCCCCCATGGCAGGCCAGGGCTATAACTTTGCCGTCGCCGCCTGGAATACCAGTGTCGACCCCCGTTGGTCCCCCGCCATCGCCTGTATCGAGAGCACCAAGGGTGCTTATTGCGCCAATTCTTACAACGCCTGGGGCTGGAGCGCCCGTGGCGGCGGTTGGCGCAGCTTTGGCAGCTGGAGCGAGGGCATCTCCGCTCACGTTGCCTATCTGGGTGCCAACTACGGCTCCACCCTTACTCCGGCAGCGGCCAAAAAGTACTGCCCGCCCACGTGGCAGGACTGGTATAACAAAGTCGCCGCTCAGATGAACCGCATCTAAGCGCAACTGCAAAGGGCCCCAATGGGGCCCTTTTCTTTTAGGTAGCGGAGGTATCGACGACGCCGGTCGCATTGGCAACCGCGACTATGACGATCATGCATAGGAGCAGCACACCCAATGCCTTGAGCCAGAGTTTCGCGAGTTTCTTGCCGCGATAGCTGTCGAGCAGTACGAATCGCCGACGAAGACGGCGCTTATCGAGCAGCGCAAAATGCATAAGCACCATAAGGCCATCGACAAAGAAAAAATACTCGATTATGAGAAGCCACGTCGGGTAGCTTTGGTTTGCTCCCGTGGGGTGAAAGACGGCAAAGTGACTTCCGGCAAAGAACACAAGTAGCGAGAAGCAGACAAGCGTATTCCAAATGCGCCCCAGAGACTCCGGAACGCGAGAGAGCAGACCGCATGCAACAGAGGCGGCAGGCCTAGGAAGCCCTGCGGGGTTCTGGAGCCCTTGGGGCGTCAACACCGTCTCCGAGTCTGGAGTACGGACAGGCGCAGGCGCAGGAGGCCGCACGGGGCGACTCAGATCGTATGCCGCGCGCGTAGCCCGTCCCAACGCTTCCGCACTCGCAAAACGCTTAGCCGGGTCGAGCGCCATCGACATGCAGATGACATCGGCAAGTGGAGTGGGAATACCACGCGCCTCGCATTGCTCGCGCATGTCGAGCCCTGGTTTAGGGTCGATTCCCGTCAAGCAGAAGAACAACAGGGCGCCAAGTGCGTAGACGTCGCTGCGCACACTCGTCTGCCCAAACCCATACTGCTCGGGCGGCGCATAGGGTCGCGTGCCAAACTTGACGGTGTCGGCATCGGCGCCATCGCGCCATACGCGCGCGATCCCCAAGTCGATAATCACCAGCGATGAAAACGTCAGGCCCTCATCGAGCGTACGGCTCGCACCTGTCACGATGATATTCGATGGCTTGAGGTCGCGATGGATCACCGGCGCCGACGTCTCCCCCGCCATTGCAAAACCGGCGTGGAGCTCGCCCACGGCGTCGCAAAGGGCAGGATACAATTCACATGCATAATCGGGGGTGGCTCCCAGACGGTCCACCAGCACCCCGAGCGTCTCTCCTTCGATATATTCCATAACCACGTTAAGCTCGTCGCCCACACGACGGCAATCGACGATTCTGGGCAGGTGCTCAAAACGCCCGCCCGCCCGCTGGGCGGCAAACAGACGCTCGTATGCCCCGCCGATTTGAGCCGAAGCATCGATGCGTTTACGGACAAAGGGGCCGAGCGAACCACCGCCGGTTCCTTCAAAGTACACGAGCTCAGTTGTTTCAACGGACGAGCGCTTAAGTACACGCTCCACGCGATAGCTGTCGTCGCGATCGAGCGACGCCAGGTGCTCGGCAAGCGCTGCGGTCAGCTCGTCATCGGGATATGTTGGGGTCTGAGTATCCATAGCCTCCATCATAGCGCAGGGCGCAGACACCCCATGGCATCCGCGCCCCGTTCGTTTGCATCGTTGTTCGGCAGCTCCGCCGGCTCAGATATCAGCCGCTAACTCACCGTCTCCTCGCCAAAGCGATACAGCTCCTCGTTGACCTTTTGGAGGCTGCACCCGCGATCGATGCAAAAGATGATAATCGCGTCACGGCGATCCTTGCAGTTGAGGACGCTCACCCCGGCAGCCGTCAGCGCACGGTTGGTCTCTTTGAGCGTCAGCGCCATCGCAAAGGCAATCTGCAGCACCTTATTGCGACTCGGGTGACGCGCACCAGTAAAGATCTGATAGCCAAAGGTCTCATTGAGATCGGCCATACGAACCACGCGAGAGCGCTCCAAGCCCTTTTCCTGCATCAGCTGCTTCAGGTAGTCCGAAAGCGACGGGGCGGCAAAGTCGTGCTCCCTGATATAGCCATCGATGTTCGGTGCATCGAGAAGCTCATTGAGCAACTCCTCAGTCAGCTTTTTATCGGGCATACGACTTCACCTCCCCCAGTGCATGCAACATGCTAGAAACCGCTTACGTCCGAACGCTCCCAGCTAGCAACCTGGTCGGGAGACACCGTACCCAGCGCCTCGAACTTCCAGGAGCCGCCCGCCTTCAGATGATTGGTGTTTGCAAGAGCCGTTCCAACCTGGTTGCCATCGGCATCATACAGAACATACTCAATCTGAATGTAGCTCTTTTCCTTGTCCGTGTTATTGGTCAGCGTGCCCGTGATCTTATAGGCAAACTGACTGGAGGTGTCTTCAGCCTCGTCAGCAATGGTATACGGTTCTTGCGGTTCTTTTTGCTCCTCAGCCTGCTGTGTCGCCTCGGCAGGTTTTGCCGAATCGCTCGCAGACGAATCGGTTGAATTGCCACCCATAGAGCCCACGGCACCGACGATAACCAGCACCACGATGACGCCTAGGACAATCTTGCCGATCGGCTTCTTTCCCTCTTTTGCCATTATTCATCCTTCCTACGATCCGGCTACCGCGCCGGCACACAGCACATCGTAGAAAGGATTGAACTTGAATTCATTAGCTGAGAGCTAAGGTTGCGGTAAACGGCCAATGCAGCTATCCAGACGCCGAGCAAACGCACTTTGCGTGACCGTCTGCTAGCAGCGCATCAACCCACCGTGACGGATTCCCCGTTAAAGGTGCTCACAAGCAACAGGATAAAGAAAACTAAATAGCTGATGCTCAATAGGTAGGCGACGACTAAAAAGATAGTCCATCCAACATTGGTCTTACCATCGGCACGACGTTGCTCGCGAGAACGGCACAGCCAGACCGTCACGCCAATGGCCACAATCAGCAACACGAGTGCCGCTGCTGCCACCCCGGCAAGCGCAAACATCACGCCAATGCTCACAGCAATAACCGGGAGCAGTAGCAAGCCACACCCGCATCCACCCGGGCTATATACGGCAGACTGTCGGCGTCGCCTCATCGTCGCCCCCATCATCTTTGAGCACTACAGTGCGATGGCCCGCTGAACAGGAACGATCTTATCGAGTTCCGGTTCGATCCGCCTTTTCTCGGCCTCAAGGTCAAACGCCACCTGAGCACGCAGCCAATAACCATCCGTCAGGCCAAAATAACGGCAAAGACGGAGGTCGGTGTCGGCCGTCACGCGACGTTTTCCCAAGACAATCTGCCCGATACGCTGAGCAGGAATCCCGGTCTCTTTCGCAAGGCGATATTGAGAAATGCCCATGGGAACAAGAAACTCCTCTTTGAGAAGCTCACCAGGAGTCACCGGCGACAGCAAATCGGCCGAAGTCTCATCACTTGTGATAATCGACGATTTCGACATTCCAAGCCATCTCCTGTCTCCACTCAAAACAGACCCGATAGCGCTCGTTAACACGGATGCTATATTGCCCGGCACGATCGCCCTTCAAAGCTTCCAGGCGGTTGCCCGGTGGAACGCGAAGATCATCAAGCGAAGCACAAACCTGCAGTTGGCGAATCTTCCTCAACGCAACACGCTCAAAGGGCACGAACTTCCTGACCCGCACACCCATGGCAAAGCGTTCGGTATCCTCATCTTTATACGATGCAATCATAGTATCGCCTTACGTTAGTAACGTCAAACGTTTCTATAGACTTACATCTCTATTATATCGTACGTTTGTTCGTATTTTCTAGAACAAATAGTCCTTCACGCCTTAGTCAAGCAAAAGCAATCGTTTGTAGACATCGAGGCCCTTGAGTAGGATTTCCTCGTCAAAGAGCATGCTATCGGTATGCAGGGCGCTTGTTGCATAGGCGGGGCAGCCATCCGAATCGCTCGGGTTTTCTTGACCCTCCGGCACGCCCGTGCCCAGCAAGAAGAACACGCCCGGCAGATGACGCTGATAGAACGCGAAATCCTCGGCGATTAGCAGTGGCTCGTCCACAAGTTGCAGCTCGGACAAGGCAGGCGCAATGTGGGCGAACAGCTCGGGGTCGTTATCGACCGGCGGATAGCCCTCGGCAAAGTCGAGGTCGTACGTGCAGCCTGTTGCGGCGCAGGCATCGTCCAGCACGCGGCGCACGCCCTCGCGCGCACGGTCGAACATACCGTCCGTAAACACGCGCAGGCTGCCAGCCACATGGGCCTCCCCCGCCACCGCATTGCAGACGGTGCCGGCCTGCAGCAGGCCGAACTTACCAATGCAGGGCTCGTCGGCACCCAACTCGTCCATGAGCTCGCGCTCGGAAACCAAGAACTTGGCCGCTGCCAGCGCGGCATCATGCGATTCCTCGACTGGAACGCCGTAGGTCTTGGCGATATGGATGCTCGTGCCATGGATATGAATGTGCGTCTCACTTGAGCGCGCCAGCAGCGGACCGGAACAGCTCGCCAACGTGCCGGCGGGCAAATCGGGCCATACGTGGAAGCCGAAGATGCGATCCGCCCCGTAGCGCTCGAATACGCCGCTCTCACACACCGTCTTGGCGCCACCGGTCGTTTCCTCGGCCGGCTGAAACACAAAGAGCACGTTGCGCTTGATGGCACCCGGCTGCTCACGAATCGTGCGATCGACATAAGTCGCGGCGGCAAGCACCATGGCCATGTGACCGTCGTGACCGCACGCATGCATCTTAGCGGGATGCGTCGAGGCAAAGGCCGCGCCCGTTGCCTCCGCGATGGGCAGAGCGTCCATGTCGGCGCGAATCGCCGTGGCATGCGCGGCGCCCGTGCCGGCATCGAAGAAAGCGCAGACGCAGCTGGGGCACGGATGGGTCACCTCGCAGGCGAGCGGAGCGAGCACGCCTTCAATATAGGCGATAGTCTGCGGAAGATCGAAGTCGAGCTCCGGAATGCGGTGCAAGTCGCGACGATAACGACGGAGTTCTTGGAGCTCGGTCATAGGGATTCCTTTCATAGGCGCGCGCCAGTTACCATCTTATTGTGCCGCAAGATTGCCGCACCCTTATTTCCAGCATATCCCTGCATTTTTTAAACGTTATATACGAATACTCTTGTTTGGTAAAGTGCAACGTGATAGGGTCTTTACCACTTGATAGAGGCGCGGGCACGAAGAGCCGCGGGCGAGCCGGCAGGCTTTGACCCCGTGGGGAGGCGAAACCCGCCGAACTGGGTTTTTCGGGCACGAACAGCCTGGTGGGCCTGCGGGAAACACCCGCAGGACTGTCTGCAGCAATGCGGGAGCGCTATCCGGACATTGGGTCCACGCTATGCGGATTCGATGCGCAGGTAGCGCCGTCTGGATAGCGAGGTTTACGGGACATGTCATTGACTCCCAACGAGGCATATGCGGCCAAGCAGCCGTTTGTGGACAAGGAGACGCTCGAGCATATCGTCGAGCAGTTCCCCACGCCGTTTCATCTATACGACGAGGCGGGCATCCGCCGCAACATGCAAGAAGTGCGCGACGCCTTTGCATGGAACCCGGGCTTTAAGGAATACTTTGCCGTCAAGGCCAATCCCAACCCGGCGCTCATCTCCATTCTCAACGAATACGGCTGCGGCTGCGATTGCTCGAGCTATACCGAGCTCATGATCGCCCGCTCGCTGGGCATCACCGGCCACGACATCATGTTCTCGTCCAACGACACGCCGGCGGCCGACTTTGAACTCGCCGACAAGCTGGGCGCCATCGTCAACTTTGACGACATCAGCCATATCGAGTTCTTTGAGCGTGTCGCGGGGCCCATCCCCAAGACAGTCAGTTGCCGCTTTAATCCGGGCGGCTTGTTCCAGCTCTCCAACGGCATCATGGACAACCCGGGCGACTCCAAGTACGGCATGACCACCGAGCAGCTCTTCGAGGCCTTCCGCACGCTCAAGGCCAAGGGCGCCGAGCGCTTTGGCATCCACGCATTCCTTGCCAGCAACACCGTCACCAACGACTACTACCCCAAGCTCGCGCGCATCCTCTTTGAGCTTGCCGTGCGCCTGGAGCGCGAGACCGGCGCACACGTCGCCTTCATCAACCTATCCGGCGGCGTCGGTATCCCCTACCTGCCCGAGCAGCAGGCCAACGACATCCACGCCATCGGTGAAGGGGTGCACACGGCCTACGACGAGATTCTGGTTCCCGCCGGCATGGGCGATGTGGCAATCTGTACCGAGATGGGCCGCTTTATGATGGGCCCCTATGGGTGCCTGGTCACCAAGACCATCCATGAGAAGCAGATCTACAAGGACTATATCGGCGTGGACGCCAGTGCCGTTGACCTTATTCGTCCCGCCATGTATGGCGCCTACCACCACATTACGGTGATGGGCCAACCGGGTGGTGACGACAAGACCACAGCGCCCGCTACGGACACCTACGACATCACGGGCAATCTGTGCGAGAACAACGATAAGTTCGCCATCGACCGCGAGCTGCCGCATATCGACATGGGCGACCTGCTCGTGATTCACGACACCGGCGCGCATGGCTACTCCATGGGCTACAACTACAACGGCCGTCTGCGCTCCGCCGAGGTCCTGCTGCGCCCCGATGGCTCGGCAGACCTCATCCGCCGCGCCGAGCGCCCGGGCGATTACTTTGCCACGCTCGACGTGCTGCCGTGCGGCCGCGAGCTGCTGGCCAAATCGCGCGCCGATGCCGCCCGCCGTCGCGCTCAGGACGAGCGCCTAGCAGTCACCGCCCAATGGAACAAACGCGTCCAGATCGCGGAAGCGAAGGAGAAGAACATGGATATCCGCAATCTCGAGGGCTCAATCGTCGCCCTTGTCACGCCGTTTAAAAAGGACGGCAGTGTCGACTTTGACGCGCTTGAGCGCCTTATCGATTTCCACCTGCAAAATGGCACTGACGCCATCCTCACCCTGGGCACCACCGGAGAGAGCGCCACGATGACCGATGACGAAGACAACTCCGTCGTCGCCGCCGTTGTCAAGCATGTTGCAGGACGCGTCCCCGTCATCGCCGGCTCGGGCTCTAACTCCACGCAGACCATGCTCACTAAGTCGCTCACTTACCAGGGCCTGGGCGCCGATGGTCTGCTGCTCATTACCCCCTACTACAACAAGTCTAACGAAGAGGGCATCTACCAGCACTTTAAGACCGTTGCCGATGCCGTAGATATCCCCTGCATCCTGTACAACATCCCCGGCCGCTGCGGCTGCGGCATCAGCGAGCGCAACGTAGAGCGCTTGGCCGCGCACCCCAACATCATGGGTATTAAAGAAGCCTCGGGCAACGTCGCCTACGCGGCCAAGATCGCCCACCTGCTGTCCGATGACTTCCGCATGTACTCGGGCGAGGACGCCCTCACCGTGCCGCTCATGAGCCTGGGCGCCTCGGGCACCATCAGTGTGTGGGCCGATGTTCAGCCGCAGCTCGTGCACGACATGTGCCGCGCCTATCTGGACGGCGACGTAGCGCGCGCCCGCGATATCCAGATTGCCGGCCAGCCGCTCATCAATGCCCTCTTTAGCGAGGTCAACCCCATCCCAGTTAAGGAAGCGCTCGCCCAGATGGGTATGATCGAGGCAAACTACCGCATGCCGCTGTGCCCCATGGCCAACGACACGCGAGCCGCACTTACCGATGCTCTGAAGGGAGCTGGTCTGCTTGATTAAGACCGTCATTATGGGAACGGGCCGCATGGGCTCGCTCATCCGCACTACCGCCGAAGGCATTGTCGACGCCGCCGGGCAGCCCGTTTTTGATATCGTGGCCCACATCGGTTTTGACCTGACCGAGCTCGAGAGCGCCCCGGCAGCCGACGTGATCATCGACTTCTCGAACGTCGTGACCTTCGATGCCGTCGTTGCCTATGTCGAGCGTACGGACGCGGCACTCGTTTCCGGCACCACGGGTTATTCGCCTGAGCAGATGGACCGCCTGCGCGAGCTGGGTCAGAACGCCCGCGTCATGCACTCCGGCAATTACTCCATCGGTATCGCAGCCCTGCGTCATCTGGTAGCACAGGCCACACGCGAGCTGCCCGGCTTTGACTGCGAAATCGTCGAGACGCACCATAACCAAAAGGTCGATGCCCCCAGCGGCACTGCAAAGCTGCTGCTCGACGCCGTAGTCGAGGCCGAGCCCAAGGCAGGCTACCACCCCGTCTATGGCCGCGAGGGCATGTGCGGAGCGCGCGACCCCAAGGAGATCGGCATGCACTCGCTGCGCGGTGGCACTGTCGCCGGCGTGCACGAAGTGAGTTTCTTTGGCCAGGACGAAGAAGTCACGCTCACGCATCGCGCCACAAGCCGTCAGATCTTCGTCAACGGCGCCCTGGCAGCCGCGCAGAAGCTCGTCACCCGCGAGCACGGCTTCTATACGTTCGACCAGGTCATGTTTGCCTAACCAGGTATCAACCGGATCCACCCAAAGGAGAGACAGCAAATGAGCAATGCAGCCGAGATGGATGCCCAGGAGATTATCAACTACATCGCCACAGCGCCCAAAAAGACGCCCGTCAAACTGTACGTGCGCGAGAAGCCCGGCATGAAGGTCCAGTGGGGCAATGCGCACGTCTACGGCGGTCGTCGTGGCAAGACCGTCTTTGGTGACTGGGATGAGCTCAAAGCCATCCTTGATGCCAATGCCGATTCCATCGATTACTACGATGTGGAGAACGATTGCCGCAACTCCGCCGTGCCCATGCTCGACCTTAAGGGCATCAACGCCCGCATCGAGCCGGGCGCGATCATCCGTGACCGCGTCGAGATCGGCGATCGCGCCGTCATCATGATGGGTGCCATCATCAATATCGGCTCCGTCATCGGTGAGGGCTCCAT
>CAKXKM010000058.1 GCA_934876235.1 Collinsella sp. AF02-46-1
CATACTGCTCGGCGACTTCTCCGACTACTTCGCGCGCATAGCGCACCAACCCGTCAAAGACCAGGTGGCCTCCGCGCTGCTAGATCCGCGCGTGGTCGCCTTGGAGCACCGCCTGATAGACGCGCAGGGCGATGTGGGCCTGGGGCTGGGCAGCGAGCCGAACCAGATATGCGCCGTCGCGCACCCCAACCGCATTGACCACTACGCAATCGAGATGCTGCGCCCCGAGGCCTACGGTCGATATATGGACGACTTCTACCTGATACACGAGTCCAAGGACTACCTGCAGGTGTGCCTGCTGCTCATAGAGCGCAAATGCGCCGAGCTGGGCATCGAGCTGAACCCGCGCAAGACCCGCGTGGTGAAGCTCACGCGCGGGTTCACGTGGCTGAAGAAGCGCATCTTCTACACGGACACGGGCCGCATAGTCGTGAAGCCGTGCCGAGACTCCATAACGCGGGAGCGCCGCAAGCTCAAGAAGATGGCCCGCATGGTCGCCGATGGCATCATGACCCCCGAGCAGGTGGAGCAGAGCTACCAGAGCTGGCGCGGAGGCATGAAGCGGCTGGACGCGCACCGCAGCGTGCGGGCCATGGACGCGCTGTACCGAAGCCTGTTCGGAAATCTCGCGCAGGGGGGGGGTGCTCAATGCAGGCCAACCAGAGGGACGATTCAAGCGGAAGCAAGCCCTCGCAATAGCGGAGAACCGGCAACTCAAAGCAGCGGCCTAAGCGAAGCGGCTGCGAAATAACAGAAACATCGAAGGCGTGCTGCGGCGCGCCTTCTTCCTTTGCGCCCATCAAAGCGGCTCGGCAATCTCACGGCGCTAATACGATGGCGGCACATTCCCCGACAAGAGAGGAGTCCGCATGGACACTGAGGAAGACACGCCGCGCCCCAACGATCTTCAAGATGGCACCATGGCCGAGGTCAACGCCCTGCGCGACCTGCTGTCGCAGATCGGCGACCCCGACGCGGCGCACGACGCGGGCGTTATCGACGATGACGAGTACGCTGAGCGGAAGGCGCGAAAGCTCGCCTACACCGCGGCGCTCGCCGCCTACGACAGTGGCGAGACGCTCGACGTGTCGGCGCTGATCGACCAGATGCGCGAGCGGGCGTCGCAGCCGACGCAGACCGAACAGAACACGGCGAACATCGACTACCTGCTCATGACGGTCGGAGGTGACCAGTAATGCCAACGAAGAAAACCGACGAGCATTCCAAGCACTTCGCGCTCGTCAAGAAGTACTACGACCGACCTCTTTGGAGTAAGGTGCGAGTACACAAGGCCGTCGAGTGCAAGTGGATCACCGCCGACGAGTACAAGGAGATCACCGGCGAGGAGTACACGGCCGAATAGGCGGAAGGATGGCGCCCAGGATGGAAGTGCTCAAACTTTTTGCGCCTTACGGACCGGCTTGGCTTGGCGGCGTGCTCCTGACGCTCGTTGCGTTCTACTTCGGGAAACAATTTCTTGAGGAGTACAAACGCCAAAACCAGCGGAAGGGCGAGCTCGACCTCAAGCGCGAGGAGCGCAAGCAGGCCGAAGTCGACGAGCGCGCGCAGCGGGACCGCGAGCGCTCGCAGATGGAGGGCCGCATCGCCGCGCAGATGGAGCGCAGCAACAGCCTCATGGAGGCAATGAAGACGCTCATGGAGTCCGTCGTGGCGTCCAACGAGGTCTTGCACGCGGACTTGGCGCACAGCCAGGCGAGGAGCCAGGGGATGGCCGAGAAGGTCGACCACATCTGCGACCGCGTCGACCTTATCTACAGCAAGGAATCCGACAGATAGGAGCAATCGAATGAATGAGATCCAGGCGGGCCTCACGGTGTGCACGGTCCTGGTCGTGCCGTACATCGTGCAGGCCATCAAGACGAAGGCGATGACGGGCAACGTCGCCCGCTGGACGGCCATCGCCGTCTCGGCGGGATGCGGCGCCCTCACGGCCATGTCGGGCGGCGTCCCGACCGAACCCTCGGCGTGGGTCACGTCCATCTTTGCCGCTGTCGGCGGCGTGCAGGTGGCCTACGCGGCCTTCAAATCGGTCGGCATCACGGACAAATGGCTGGACGCCCTGCTGGCGCTCGGCGACATCAAGGAGGACTAACATGGCAGACTTCGCGAACGTCCAGCCGGACGAGTACAAGCTTCTGGGGCGCAACTTCTCCGCAGGCCGCCCGTTCGGCATCAAGGGCGTGACCATCCACCACATGGCCGGCGACCTCAACGCCGGCCAGTGCAACGGCATCTGGGGCGCCAACGGCTGTTCTGCCCACTACTCGGTCGACCGCAACGGCCACATCGTGCAGCACGTCAACGACACCGACCGCGCCTACGCCTGCGGCGACGGGATCGGCACCGGACGCGGTAACGACACGACCATCTCGATTGAGCACGCCAACAGCGGCAGCAACCCGTGGACCGTCCACGAGAAGGCAATCGAGAGCGGCGCTCACCTTGTCGCGGCCCTGTGCCTGTACTACGGCCTCGGTCGCCCCGAGTGGTGCAAGAACGTGTTCCCGCACCGCTACTGGAGCGCCACGGCCTGCCCCGGCGAGCTTGCGGGCTCCCAGCGCGACCATTACATGCAGCGCGCTCAGGCGTGGTATGACGCGATGAAGGGCGGCAAGGCACCCGCCCCCTCCACCGCCGCTAAGCCTGCCGCGGCAAAGCCCTCTCAGGCGGCATCCGGCGGCTTCACGAAGGCATCTGGCAAGCGCATCCCCGTCCACTACTCCCTCCACCTTAAGGGCGGCGGCTGGCTGGACGAGGTGACCGACTTCGGCGCCGGGGACAACGGCTTCGCGGGCTACCCGTGCCGACAGCACGACCTCCTTTGCGCCCGAGTCGATCGCGGCACGCTCAAGTATCAGGTCCACACCATCGAGGACGGCTGGCTTGACTATGTTTCCAAGGGCGACCGCAACGATACCGTGAACGGTTGCGCCGGCATCGCCGGCCACACCATCGACGGTGTACGCATGTACTACGTGACCCCGGGCGGCGAGGAGTACAAGCAGGCGTGGTATCGCTCGCAGACCACCGCGCGCGCCGGATGGCTCGACACCGTGTGCGACGACGGCTCCACCTACGGCGGCGACGACTACGCCGGTTTCTACGGCGAGCCGCTCGACCGACTCCAAGTCTGCGTCACCGACGGCAACCCGTACTAGCATGATCGCGCTGGCTTTCGTCCTCGGCGCGCTCTTCGGCGGCACCGTGGCGACAATCGGCCTGTGCCTCGTGAGCATCAACGGGCGCTAGCCGCGGCCCGCTCGGGTTATCCCGGGCGGGTTTTTTCTCGAGAAAAGGTGTTGCTACGCCGCCCGTGGTATCCTGAGCAGCACGACGGTCCCAACGGCGCAGATCTCGGTTCTAGAATCTAGGCAGACGGGGCACCATCGAACGTGAGACCGTCCGAACCTCGCATGGTCCGGGCGGTTTTTCTTATACCGACGCGACGTGATGGGACGTGGTATGGCAGCAACGGATATCGAGCGCGGACTCTCGACCGCCGAGGTCGAGGAGCGCATCGCCGCCGGTAAGATCAACCGCAACATGGAGCTCAAGACCAAGTCGGTCAAAGAGCTCATCATCGAGAACCTCTGCACGCTGTTCAATTTGATCAACGTGATCTTGGCGTTCCTGGTTATTTTGACCGGTTCGTTTAAGAACCTGACGTTTTTGTTCGTGGTGTTCCTCAATACCGCTATTGGCGTCATTCAGTCCATGCGTTCCAAGAAGATGGTCGATAAGCTCACGCTGCTGACCTCCAAGAAGGCCATCGCGGTGCGCGACGGCTCCGAGGTGGAGCTCGACCTGGACCAGATCGTGCTCGACGACATCATCCGCCTGGGGCGCGGCGACCAGATCCCCGCTGACGCCGTGGTGGTTTCGGGCGAGGCGCTCGTGAACGAGAGCCTGCTGACGGGCGAGAGCGATCTTATTAAGAAACAGCCCGGTTCCGAGCTCATGAGCGGCAGCTTTATCGACTCGGGTCTGCTGCGCGCCCGCGTGATCCATGTCGGCGCCGACAACTACGTGGCCAAAATTAATAACGAGGCCAAGTACGTCAAAAAGGTCAATTCCGAGATCATGAACGCGCTTAACGCCATCGTGCGCTTTGCGAGCATCATCATGATCCCGCTCGGTTTGGCGTTGTTTGCCTCGAGTGTGAGCGAGCTGTGGGATGCCGCGGGAACCCCGGGCGATAGCGCGCTTTCGTGGTGCTTCTCCGAGCTGTTGGCTGGTCATGTGCCTTCGTCGGCGCTGCTGTCCACGGTGGGCGCCCTGCTGGGCATGATCCCGCAAGGCCTGGTGCTGCTGACCTCGTCGGTGCTCGCCATCGCCACGGTGCGCCTGGCCCGCCGCAAGGTACTCGCGCAGCAGCTCTACTGCATTGAGACGCTCGCGCGCGTCGACGTGCTGTGCCTGGACAAGACGGGCACCATCACGTCGGGCCGCATGGAGGTCGAGGGTACCTATCCGCTGCCGGTCGAGGGTATGGGTGCGGGGGAGGGCGACGCCGCCGTTCCCGTCGATACCACGGTGCTCGATTTTGCGCTGGCTAACGTCGCACGTGCGACCTCGGCCGATGCCAACGAGACCTGTCAGGCGCTGCTCAACTATTACGCCGACCGTCCGGTCGAGGTGTCCGAGCCGCTGTCGGTCATTCCGTTCTCGTCTTCCAAAAAGTGGAGCGGCGCGTCGTTTGCACAGGGCTCATATGTGATGGGTGCGGCGCAGTTTGTGCTCTCTGATCGTGCGTTTGCCCAGGTCGAGAACCGTGTCGCCGAGCTTGCCGATACCTGCCGCGTGCTCGTGGTGGCGCGCGTGGACGGCTTTACGCCCGATGGCGATATGGTGGGCGAGGCCGAGCCCGTGGGCTTTGTGACCATACGCGACGAGATCCGTACCTCGGCGGCCGAGACCATCGGCTACTTTAACGAGCAGGGCGTGACTCTCAACGTGATCAGTGGCGACGACCCGCGTACGGTGTCGTCGATCGCGCGCGTGGTGGGCGTGCCGGGGGCGGACGCTTATGTGGACGCCACGACGCTCGATACGCCGGCCAAGCTCGATGCCGCAGTGGACCGCTACCATGTCTTTGGTCGTGTGACCCCGCAGCAGAAGCGCGAGCTCGTGCAGGCGCTCAAGCGCCGCGAGCATACCGTGGCCATGACAGGCGACGGCGTCAACGACGTGCTGGCGCTCAAGGAGGCCGACTGCTCCGTCGCCATGGCGGCCGGCTCCGATGCCGCGCGCAACGTGGCCGAGATCGTGCTCGTCGACAACGACTTTGCCTCGATGCCCGCCGTGGTGGCCGAGGGCCGTCGCTCCATCAACAACCTGCAGCGCTCTGCCGCGCTGTTCCTGACTAAGACGCTGTTCTCGATGGGCCTGGCGGCGCTGTGCATCGCATTGCCGCCGTACCCTTTCGAGCCGATTCAGATGACGCTCATCAACTTCTTCTGCATCGGCGCGCCGGGCTTTGTGTTGGGCCTGGAGCCCAACAATGCTCGCGTGAAGGGGTCGTTCCTGACGAACGTGCTCAAGCGGGCACTGCCGGCGTCGCTTGCGGTCATTTTGGCCGCGGCGCTCGATATCTTTGTGGCGCGCGTGTTCGGCTTTAACCAGCTCACGCTGTCTACGATGTGCCTGCTTACGTCGTGCGCGGCGAGTGTCAGCCTGATCTGGCGTATCTCGCAGCCCCTCACGCCCTTACGTGTGGCGCTCTTTGTGTTTGTAGTTGCCGGCATCCTGACGGGCGTTATCGGATTCCCGAAGCTGCTGTCTATTGCCAACCTGTCGATGGGCCAGATGGTTATCTTGGCTGTCATCGTGGTCATCACCTGCTCGGTGTTCTTTAAGCTCGCCACGATGATGGATTCGCTCAAGCCGCGTCGTCGTCATACCGCAACTGGTTTTGGCCGCGGTGTGCGCGTCCGCTTTGGTCGCGGTGGCGGCAAGGTGAGCTCGACGGGTTCGACGGCCGAGCGTTTTGCCAAGCGCGTCGTCGCCGACATGGCGCAGCGCCGCGAAGCTCGCACCGTTCGCGAGGCCGAGGCTCGCGCACTCGAGGGCGTGGCCCAGGCCCAGCCCAAGAAAAAGAAGGGTAGCGGAGCCAAGCGCTCTCGCGTAACCAAGTCCGCCCAAGGCATCAAAGTTTCGATGCCAAGCAAAAAGAAGAAGTAACTACGCGCCCTGGCGATGTTGAATTGGTGCCTTGTTCCTGTGGGGCCGTGGCGATGTTATGCTCTAACCTCGATTGTTTGAATTGCTTCGAAAAGAGGATGCCGTGATCTGCCCGCATTGCCTTAAGACTATCGAGGACGGCGCCTCGTTCTGCCCCTACTGCAACGCCTATGTGGGTCCGGGCGATGGTCCGGAGCACACCGAGTTCGTGTTCTGTGAGGGCTGCGGTGCCCGTCTTTCTCCGCATGATCGTACGTGCCCCAAATGCGGACGCCCCGCTCCGGGTATCCTCTCCGAGGACGCGGCCGCGTCCGACCTGGCAGCGGGCCGCACGGCGGGCTTTCCGCGCCTAACGCAAGAGCAGATCGATACCGAGGTGCCGCATGCGCCGGCCTCCGCCGCTGCGGTGCTTTCGGACGCCGCCGACCCCAATGAGACCTGCGTGCTGCCGGCTTTCGATAAGGATTTCGGTATCCCCAAGGTCGATATTCCCATGCCCGTTTCCCTGCATGACGATGCTCAAAAACCCAAGCGCAAGGTGCATCCCGACGAGGACGCCTATCACAAGCACAAGCGTCATATTCCCAAGCCGCTTATTGTCATCGCGTTCCTTGCCCTTGTGTGCGGTAGTGCCTATTGGTTCGTGACGACCGATCCCATGGGTGTTATGCCCGGCTTCTACGACCAGTTTGGCCAAGCTGCACAAACCACCTTCCCCACGCGCCAAAAGGGCGAGGCGACTGAGGACGATACCAAGCAGGACGATTCTGCCGAGGTGGTCCAGGAAGAAACCGTGCTCACCGATGATCAGCTCTATACCAGGCTCGACGGTCTGTATCAGACCATCGTGTCCTATGCTGACGAGGATCAGATCGGCGAGGTCATCGATTCCTTTAACAACGGCTATCTCCGAACGCCGCTGTCCACCCGTCAGGAGCTGTCGCAGAGTGCCTACGCCCTGCGCGACCAGATCAAAAAGACGCAAGATGAGCTCAACAACCTTAAGTACCAGGACGATACGGTCTATGCGGATGACATCGCCCACTTAAAGCAGCTTGCCGAGTGGATGTATGAGCGCGTTGACGTGATCTGCCAGAGCTGGGATATCTCGCTGGCCATTCCCGATGGCGAGTCGATGAGTTCCCACCAAAGCGAGATCCTGGCGCCCATCGCGCAGGGTGGCAACAGCGCGCTGAACCAGTACGATGCCAATGTGGGTTCCTGGAAGCCGCAGCAGCGTTCCTAAAATTAGTTCGCCATAGTCGGCATAACCTACGTGCGCAATTGATGTAAGCCCGTGCTTATTGCTACAATTCGTACAAATATGCTTTAAACGCACGAGGAAGGAACCACATGTTTGGTTTTAAGAAAGAGCTCTACACGCCCGAGTATCAGCTTGTCGGCGACGAGTGCGCCGTAATCGAGACGTCGAAGGGTACCATCAAGGTCAAGTTTGACGGCGAGGGCGCTCCCATTCATGTCGCGAACTTCTGCGAGCTTTCCACGATGGGCTTCTATGATGGCCTTAAGTTCCATCGCTATGTGCCCGGTTTTGTTATCCAAGGTGGCGACCCCAATACCCGCGACATGTCCGGCGCCGACGTCGCCGCCGGTCTTGAGGGCCCCGACGGCATGCCCGGTACCGGTGGCCCCGGCTACTGCATCAAGGGCGAGTTTGCCACCAATCCGCGCAACAGCCATGTCGATGGCGCCCTTGCCATGGCACGCTCCATGGATCCCGATTCCGCGGGTTCGCAGTTCTACTTCTGCCTGGGTGCCCAGCATAACCTCGATTCCGGTTACACCGTCTTTGGTACCACGGTCGAGGGTCTCGATGTGATTTCGCAGCTGCGTGCCGGCGACGAGATCGTCCATGTCGAGATCGTTCACGAGTAAAGGGGACTTCCTTGAATAGCCAGCTGATCCAACAGGGCCGCGCCGCTTACCGCGCGGGTGATTTTTCTGCTGCAGCCCAGATGCTTGGGGCGGCAAAGACTCCCGATGAGATTATGGGCGAGGCCGATCACCTTCGTGGCAACGCCTTGATGCACCTGGGCATGTATGCCGAGGCCGCCGAGGCCTATGCCGCCGCCCTCAACGACGGCACCTACGGCAAGCGCGGCGCGCTGCTCACCAACCGCGGCAAGGCGCTCGCCGCCGTGGGCGACTACACGACGGCCGCCCAGGCGTTCTCAGCTGCTACGCAGGATGCTTCCTATGCCACGCCGTTCAAGGCCTATCTGGGCCTGGGCAATGCGCTGTTCCAGTCGGGCGACTATGCCAACGCGGGAACCGCCTTCCGTCAGGCTGCCATCGACGGCGCCAATCCGGCTCCTGCCGCCGCGCTCGGCGAGCTCGGTCGTTGCTTCATTAAGCTCGGCCGTCCGGCGGATGCCGTGGAGACTTACCGCACGGCTATCGACTTTGCCGGCCCCCGCGACGACACGCGTGCGCTCAACGCCGGCATGGGTCAGGCGCTTTCTGCCGCCGGCCGTCCCTCCGACGCACTCGACGCCTTTAATGCCGCTACTGCCGATGGCATCTACCAGCTCACCTCCGAGCAGGCCGATGAGCTTGCCCGCGTGCAGGATTCGCTTGCCGCGCTGTCTGCCCAGACGGCCATGGCCACGGCTCCGGCGCCCGCGATGGACGCTCCCGCCGTCGATCCGCTCGATCCTACGGGCGCGACCGGTCAGTTTATGCCCGATCCCTCGGACACCGGCTTCTTTACGCTGTCCGAGTCCGAGATGGTCCAGCAGGACCGTCAGGATCGTAAGCAGGCCAAGGTCCGTCGTCGCCATCGCCACACGGGTCTCAAAGTCTTCATCGTGCTGCTTCTGCTTATTTTGATCGCCGCGGGCGGTCTGGGCTTTGCCTACACGCGCGGCTTTGGCTTCCCGTCTCAGGAGTCTGTCGTTACCGATCTGTTCCAGGCTGCCGGCGACGGTGACACCGCAAAGGCCGAGTCTTGTCTGGCCTCGAGCCTGTCCGAGGACGCTAAGTCGATGATCATCTCCTCGATTCCGCAGGGTGCCAACGTGTCCGTCGAGGGCATGGATCAGTCCATGACCGAGACGACCGCTAAGGTGAAGGCATCGCTTTCCAAGGGCGGCGAGCAGGAGTACACCGTCAAATTCGTGCGCTCCGACAACCATATCGGCTGGACCGTTTCTTCGCTCGATATGGATTTCTCGGCTGCTGACAACCAGTAGTGACCTTATGGGATTTAGCTTTGCCCGGCGCTTCACCGCAAGTGAGGTGCCGGGCTTGCGCTAGTATGATGAGCTAGTAGTTTTCCAGCAATCATCCAACACATCAGGAGTTGCGTTGTTTTCTTTGATGGATATGTTCTTCGGTAGCTATGCGGGCGATCTTGCCATCGACCTCGGCACCGCAAATACGCTTGTCTCCGTGCGCGGCAAGGGCATCGTCATTCGCGAGCCCTCCGTTGTCGCCATCGACAAGAACGACGAGCGCATCCTGGCGGTCGGTATCGAGGCAAAGCGCATGCTCGGCCGTACGCCCGGCAACATCGTGGCCGTTCGTCCCCTGAAGGACGGCGTCATCGCCGACTTCGATGTTACCGAGGCCATGCTTCGCTACTTTATCGATAAGGCGTCCGAGAAGCGCTATCCGTGGACTCCGCGTCCGCGTGTTGTCGTCTGCGTTCCCTCCGGTGTCACGTCGGTCGAGAAGCGCGCTGTCTTTGAGGCCACGATCCAGGCCGGTGCCCGCCAGGCCTATCTGATCGAAGAGCCTATGGCAGCCGCTATCGGCGCCGACCTTCCCGTTGAGGAGCCCACCGGCTCCATGGTCATCGACATCGGTGGCGGTACCACCGAGGTTGCCGTTATCGCTATGGGCGGCATCGTCGTTTCGCAGTCCATTCGTATTGCCGGTGACGAGTTCGATCAGGCCATCCTCACGCACGTTCGCGATGCCTACAACTTGGCCATCGGCGAGCGTACGGCAGAGGACATCAAGATCAAGGTCGGTTCCGCCGTGCCGCTCAAGGACGAGCTCGACGTCGAGGTCAACGGCCGCGACGTGATCACCGGTCTGCCCAAGACCGTGCGCATCGAGAGCGAGGAGATTCGTCGCGCGCTCAACAAGCCGCTCGACGAGATGGCCAAGGCCGTCAAGGACGCACTCGACGCTACGCCTCCCGATCTTGCCTCGGACCTTATGTACTACGGCATTTTGCTGACCGGTGGCGGCGCGCTGCTGCGCGGTCTCGACGTGCGCCTGCGCGATGAGACCGGCGTTTCGGTCAACGTCAGCCCCACGGCGCTCGATAACGTTGTTAACGGCTGTGCCCGCGTGCTCGAGGCCAATGCGTTTGATGGCGGCTTCGTCCAGACCAATGCTTAATTTCCAAAAGGTGGATTCCATTTGGCACGATCTTCGGGTTTCTCCACAAATCTGAATACCAAGCGACAATCAACGGGTATGCGCCCGTTGATTGTTTTCAGCCTGATTTCGGTGTTGCTGCTCACGTTTTATATTCGTGAGGGCGAGGCAGGACCGATTCATGCCGTGCGCTCGGGCGTGACGACGATTACCTCGCCGGTGCGCTTTGTGGGCTCGGCTGTGGCGGCTCCCTTCAATGCGATCGGTAACGTGTTCTCTAACCTTACGGCGTCGCAGGACACGCTTGACGAGCTTAAGAAGCAAAACGAGGAACTGACCTCTAAGGTTGCCGAGCTCTCCGAGGCTCAAAAGACCGCCGAGCGACTGGAGGGGCTGGTCGGCCTGCAGTCGACCTACAACCTCAAATCAACCGCAGCTCGTATCGTCGGCGCTTCGGGCGATGCCTGGACCTCGACCGTTACCATCGACAAGGGCTCTGCCGACGGCCTTACCATCAACATGCCCGTGACGAGTTCTGCCGGTGTTATCGGCCAGATTATCGAGGTATCGGCCAAGACCTCTACCGTGCGCCTGATTGGCGACGAGAACTCCGGCGTATCCGCCATGGTGCAGGACACGCGCGCCCAGGGTATGCTGCAGGGTCAGGCTGACGGCACGCTGCGTCTTGAGTACGTGAGCGTCGACTCCGATGTTAAGGTTGGCGACATCATCGTGACCTCGGGCATTGGCGGTGTGTTCCCCAAGGGTCTACCACTCGGCACCGTCTCGTCGGTTGAAAAATCCGCAAACGACGTGTACTACACCATTGTGGTGCGCGCCCAGACGACGGCCGAGAACAACGAGGAAGTGCTGGTCATCACCTCGCTGACCGACGAACAGTCGGCCTCGGATGAGGACGTGAGCACCGCTAATAGCACGCCGCAGGGAACGTCGCGCGATGCTGCGACCAAGACGAAGGACGAGAGCTCGGATGACGGTTCCGACACGTCCGAGACGACCGATTCCGGCTCGAGCGAATAGGGGGCATGTCCATGGATCTACACGAGCAGGGGATGAGCTCCCGCACGTTTGTAATCGCCGCCATCGTGTGCGTGCTGCTGCAGGCAGGCCTGGCACCGCAGATCTCCATTGCGGGCGGTCGCGTCAACTTCATGATTATCCTGGTGTGCCTAAGCGTGTTCTCGGGCGACCCGACCCGTGCCGTCGTGTGCGGTTTTTGCAGCGGCTTGTTTTATGACCTGTCCGCTGCCGTGCCGGTGGGAGTTATGTCGCTCCTGCTGACCGTGGGTTCTTTTGCCCTGGTGCATAGCGCTGCCGGTCAAACGAGCGGTACCCCGAGTGCGCGCGGCATCACTGTGGGCGCCTTTGCGCTCGTCATTAATGTGATCTACAGCATCATCTTGCTGTTTATGGGTATGGAGACGAGCTTTGTCGTGGCGATCTTCGGCCATGCGCTGCCGTCTTCGATCCTGACGGGTCTGGTTGCCATTCCGTTTTTGATGTCCGGCGTCGTGCCGCAGTCCGGTTATGGATTCTCCGCACGTGGCGGACGCCAGACGGGCATGCGCTTTAAGCCCAAGACCCGTAAGCTCAAATAGGGGAGGCCCGTAGATGTCTTCCCAGATGACGGTTATTATCGCCGGTATCGTGCTGGTTGTGGCCATCGTGGTCGCGCTGGTCATCATGCGTCGCGGCGATTCCCGTTTTACCTACGATACGCAGCATGGAACGGCCCCGCGCGCCACCGAGGGCGAGGGCAATACCGCGGCGACCGCCTTTAAGGGCCGCTTCTCCATCCTCACCACGGGTGTGGGCGCGATGTTCGCGGCGCTTGCCGTCAAGCTGTGGGGCATGCAGATGGT
>CAKXKM010000059.1 GCA_934876235.1 Collinsella sp. AF02-46-1
ATCCTATACGAATGGTGCGATCGCAACGTCCTATTCGAATTGATTCAGGTAGATTTATGGGGCTTGGTTGCGAAATTGGGGCGACTATAGCGCTCGATTGCGGTTCAAGGGGCCTCGACTAGTGGTTCAGCTGGCCGAACAACTCGAAAAAAGTAGGTGGGCCAACCTGCCGACTATGTGAAGCACGCGAATTTGCTCGTTTTGATGCAAACTAGGGTGCAGCCATAAGACTGCGCCCTAGTTTACTGCGTGCCGGTGCCTCCAGACGGATTGCACTGTGCCTGGCAGGCGCTCCCGCAGATGGATCGGTTATTTCGCGAATAGGTTCTTGAGGTTGAACTCGGCTTGGACGGTACGGAGCATGAGGTCGGTGTCGTCGAGGCCCAGGTGCTGCTCGTTGGCGTCGGGCGCGAGGGTGCCGCGACGGCGTGCCCAGTTCTCGAGCGCGGCGGGGGCGGACTCGCGGGGGAGCGAGCGGACGTCGGCATCCAGGCTGCGGCAGATCTGGCGCGAGTCGATGACGATGATCTTACCGGCGCGGCGTGCCTCGGCGTAGCCGTCCAGGTGGATCTTGAACCAGCTGTCCTCAAAGGCGGCGTTGTGTGCCATGTACGGGTACTTCTTCATAAGCTTGAGCAGCTGCTTTTGCAGCTCCTTGTTCTCGCGGAAGGGCGTTTTGCCGTCGATGTCGTCCCAGGTAATGTGGTGGATATTCGACAGCGGCACATCCTCGCCGCGGTAGATGTCGGGCAGGCCGCAGTAGTGTGCCTCGGCGTCATGCGGGACGGCGTCGCTGGTGAGCTCCATGATCTCCCAGCCCACGTTGATGATATAGCCGCGCTCGGGTGCACGTCCGGTGGTCTCGATGTCGATACCGAGCACGGTGCCCTGGATGGGCTTGCGGGCGTAGGCCACGCCGAGCGCGTCGCGGTCGCCGCGGATTTCGCGCATAACGGACGCGGCGGTGCGCTTTTGCATCTTGCCGATGGCGGCGCAGGTGTCGGCATCGGACAGGCCGCGCGAGAGCGTCGCGGGCGTCACGTTGCGCAGACGCGCCTCGCCAATCTGGTCGCACAGGTCGCGGTTGCGGTCGGCCAGGTCGCGCACGGTGGCAAAGTCGAAGCCGGGGTCGCCCTCGGCGGTAAAGTACTCGGTCTCGAGCACCTTGAGGGCCTCCTCGCCCTTCTGGCGCTCGGACTCCATGGCGCCGTGGTCGCCGTAGATAAACATGGGGATAAACGGCTGGCGCTCGTATTCGAGTGCTTGCGATACGTTCATATGCTACTCCTTGGACGGGCCGCGTTGTGCGGCTCGAGGTTACTGAGTTATGGCGAGATGATAGTTTACCATAGGCAACTATTGGCACCGCGCCCGGGACAACTACAATACCCTAGTTGACCGCTAGGACTTTTACAATGCTGCCGAAAGACACGAAAGGTTCCATCCGTCATGGATTTACTGATTGATATTCTGCTCGACGCCGGCAAGGACACGCTGTCGCTGGTGCCGTTTTTGTTGGTGACGTATCTTGCTCTCGAGACACTTGAGCACGTTGCGGGCGACCGCGTCAACGGCGCTATCAAGCGCGCCGGCGCTGCGGGTCCCGTGGTTGGCTCGCTGCTGGGCATGGTGCCGCAGTGCGGATTTTCGGCCATGGCAGCAACGCTGTACGCCGGCCGTGTCGTGACCTTGGGCACGTTGGTGGCGGTGTTCCTTTCGACCTCCGATGAGATGCTGCCGCTGTTGCTTGCCGAGCAGGTTCCCGTGCAGACTATGGCGATGCTTTTGGCTTCGAAAGCGCTGATCGCACTGGTCACGGGTTTTATCGTGGACGCTGCCATTCGCGGCCTGCGCCGTAACGCCCGCGCGCACGCGGCGATTCGCCGTACCGTGCTGGGAACCGCGGCCAACCCGGCCCACGTGAACTGCGCGCACGACGACCACAGCGGCGGTGACATCATCGACGAGGTGGCCGAGGCAGGCGTGAGCGCCGACCACATCCACGAGCTGTGCGAGCGCGACCATTGCGGTTGTGATGAAGACGAGGACGAGCACGAACACGGACATGGCCACGATCACGGTCATGAGGGCGAACATGAACACCATGACGGTCACGGTCACTCTCACTCCCACGAAGGGACGCCTGTCCTGTCGATCATCCGCAGTGCGATCTCGCACACCGTGCAGGTCTCGGTATTCATTTTTCTGGTGACGCTGATTCTGGTCGCCGTGCTCGAGACGTTCGGCGAGTCCGCGATCGAGCAGTTCCTGCGCGGCAACGAGACACTCGCTGTCCTGGGTTCGGCGCTTGTCGGGCTGATTCCCAATTGCTCGGCGAGCGTGGTCATTACACAGCTGTATCTGGAAGGCGCGCTGCAACTGGCGCCGATGCTCGCCGGCACGCTCATTTCCGCCGGCGTGGGTTATCTGGTGCTGTTCCGCACCAACCGCAGCGCCCGCGAAAATGCCGTGTTCCTGATCATGATGTACGTCATCGGCGCTGGCTGGGGCCTCATCCTCTCCGCCGTTGGCCTCTAAGTAGGCCTAAAAAATGGGCTTCAAATAGCCATGCTCAGCGCCTGCGCAATGCGGCGACGCATGGCATTTTGAAGCCCGTTTTTTGTTGAGCCATGGATTCCGAGCGCTCACACCGCTCAAAACAAAAAGGTAGATTTTAGGCATGTCTCAAAAATCTACCTTGGTTAGTGCAGCAACTCGGTGAGGTTGCGTTTAAAGCGGGCGCGGTCTTCGCTGGTAAATGCTGCCGGACCGCGAGTGCGTCCGCCGGCGCGGCGTACCTTCTTTTCCTCGTGGCGAATAAACAGCTGCATGTCGATAGTCGCCTTGTCGTACACGCGCCCGCGCACACCGATGGCGGCGGCATCGCGCCCGAGCACCATGCTCGCCAAGCCAATGTCCTGCGTCACGACCACGTCGCCCGCCTGCAGGCGTTCGACAATGGCAAAGTCGGCGCTGTCGGCGCCCACGCTCACGTCGAGCGTCGTGACCCAAAAGCCGCGTCGCGCGTGCTCGGCATCGCGCGGGTCGTCGCGGCGAATGTGTCGTTCCAGGTTTTGCGTGCTATTGCCGGCGATAACAACGGCGACGCCCGCCCGCCGCGCGCAGTCAATCGACTCGCGCGTGACCGGGCAGGCGTCGGCATCAATAAAGAGCGTTCGCGGCATCTAGTGCACCAGTTTGCCAAATTGAATGGCGCGAACAATGAGCGTTACGCCAAACACCAGCAGTGCGGCGCCACTAAAGATGACAAGCATCTTGGCCGACCACAGCGGATAGATAAACACGAACATGCCGGCGATGATGGAGAGTGCACCGCTCAGGATGGCAAGGGCGCGGTTGGACGAAAGCTCGGACTCCAGAATGGACATGACACCTTCGACAATCCAGCCAAAGCCGGCCACGATAACCACCATCGTGGTGAGTGTCGCGGTCGAGAAGGCCTGGTTGCGCAGGATTATGACGCCGCCCAGGATAATGAGTAGGTTGGAGATGATGCTCGTCACGCGCCAGCCGGTGGGCAGCAGCGGCTCGAAAACAGCGGTAAACAGCCTGATCGCGGCCGTGATCACAAAGTAGATGCCCAAGACGGTCGTCAAAAAGACGAGGGACTTGGCGGGTGCAAAAAGCAGCGCGATGCCAGCAATGAGCGCCACGACGCCCGTGATGGCGTAGATCCAGCGCACGGCCTTGACGGCTTTGCCCGCCATACTTTTCTCGTCAAATCCAAACTGGCTCGATTTTTGGTCATCGTTCCTAAAGATACCCATAACGTCTCCTTTCCGTGCGGCGTAAGCCTTGATCGTTACAACCAGTATCGCTTAAAGGCGCTGGCGTATGGGTCGGGGAGGGCGAAACGTAACCCAAAGGTCCCGAATTGTTTCCGTTGTTCCCCACGTCGCGGTTTTCTATTCAACAGGTGTAGAACATTGCAGCCCTGTTCGTTATTGCCTACGTTTTAGGTTAGATTTTCCTAAGGACAATTGGCTTGTATTGGGGGTCCCTATGAACGAAGCAGTTCCCGAGGCACCGTCGAGTGTCGAATCGATGGCAAAGCAAGGTTGCGAAAAGCTCGGTCTGGAAGCGTTTGATGCGCTGGTCCGTCGTGCCCGTACGTGCCGTCGCTTTGACGAGTCTATGCGCGTGCCGCGCGAGTTTTTGCTCGAGCTGGCGGAACTGGCGCACCTGGCTCCCTGCGGCGCCAATGCTCAGCGTCTGCGCTTTCACGTGGTGAGCGGTGCAGAGGACTGCGCGCGTGTATTTGACGAGCTTGCATGGGCCGGTGCGCTCAAGGATTGGCCGGGTCCCGATGAGGGCGAGCGCCCGACCGGCTACATCGCGATTCTTGCTGAGCGCGCCGTTCCGGGCAAGCCCGCCGCTCCCATTACCGATGTCGACACGGGCATTACCGCGCAGACGATGATGCTCGCCGCCCGCAGCGCCACGCCCGAGGTGGCAGCCTGCATGTTCAAGGCCTTTACGCCCCACGCGATCGATGCCATGGGGCTCGATAACGACAAGTATGAGCTCAAGCTGATCATGGCGTTTGGCATTCCGGCCGAGACACAGGTGATCGATGCGATCGATTCCAACCCCGACGGCTCCATCAATTATTGGCGCGACGAGGCGCGGGTGCACCACGTACCCAAGCGTCCGCTTGCCGACGTGCTGCTGTAGTTGTGCGTCGTTGCGGTGCAATCCGGCGGCAAAATCACCACAAAGGCTCCTGTCCCCTTTGTGGTGGCACGAGGGGAGGGTGTGTGGCAGATCTGTATTTGGTGCGGCATGGGCAGACTGAGCTCAATGTGCAGAGCATTTTGCAGGGCTGGCACGATTCGCCGCTTACGGCGCGCGGGCGCGAGCAGGCGCTGACGGCGCGTACGGCGTTTGCGGCGCGTGGCGTGGCCTTTGATCATGTGTATTCCTCGCCGTTGGGCCGGGCGCGGCATACGGCCGAGCTTATCGTTGGCGAGGGCCGTTCCATTGAGCTGGTCGATGACCTGCGTGAGTGGCATTTTGGCTCGCTGGAGGGCACATCAAATCGCGAGATGCCGCCGCAGCCCTGGGGCGATTATCCGGTGGCCTTTGGCGGCGAGTCGGAAGTGCAGCTTCAGTCGCGCATGGTCGCGGCGCTGTCCCGCATCATGGCCAGGCCGCAGCACGACTGCGTGCTGGCGGTTTCCCACGGCTCAGCCTGCCAGGAGTTTCTTGAGTATGTGACTGGCGGGGGAGAGCTGCCCGATAACGGTGCCGTGCTTCATTTTGGCTATTGCGATGGGGCGTTTTCGCTCTTGGGTTGGTAACGAACGAAAGGACCCCTATGAATAAAGATCTGTATCTGGTCCGTCATGGACAGACGATATTCAACCTTAAGCGTATCATTCAGGGGTGGAGTGACTCGTCGCTCACACAGCTGGGCTGCGATCAGGCGGCGCGTGCCGGCATGTTCTTGCGTGCGCGCGGCATTGAGCCCGACCACGCCTACACCTCTACGCTGCACCGCACCGAACAGACCATCGCCAACCTGTGGTCGGGCATGACGTACGAGCGCCTGGACGGTCTGCGCGAGTGGTTCTTTGGCGACTTTGAGGCCGAGCGCGTGATGCTTATGCCCGAGCGCCCGTGGCGCGATTTCTATCGCCAGTTTGGCGGTGAGGGCCAGATGCAGGTGCGCGAGCGCATGGTGACGACGCTGACCGATCTTATGCGACGCCCGGACCATTCGTGCGTGCTCGCGGTGAGCCACGGGTCGGCCATCAAGGAGTTTTTGGATCACGTGAAGGGCACGGAGGCCGACGAGTGCGAGCGCGTGCCGGGCAACTGCTCGGTGCTGCATTTCGTGTTTGACGATACGACCGATACGTTTGAACTGGTTGAGATCTTTACGCAGGAAGACTACGCGCGCGAGCTGGGGCTTGAGCCGCTCGTGGCTGCCGCGGGTCCGCAGCGCGGGTAGTTTGGGCGTGGCGGTGCGGGTCGCCGACTTACTTCTCGATGCAAAAGGGGCGGAGATGCATGTACCTGCTGCATCTCCGCCCCCCCCTGTTTGTTGAGCTGCCGATTTTTGTGCTGGGCGGTCTGGTCTTGCTAGAACCGCGCGACCTGGTGCGTGAGCAGACCTGTCGGAACTTGCGGCGCGGCGCCGCTGACCTGCGCGGCGGGGAAGAGCACGGCAACGGTAAAGTTGAACGGCTCCTTGCCGGTGTACGTTCCGGCGGCACGGGCCTCATCGGCCAGCAGCTGCGACGCCCCGGTCAGAGCGGCGGCGTAGGCGGGGTCGTCGGTCAGCGCCGGCTCCGGTGCTTGGTCGAGCATAGCGCGGATGGCCCCGACGGCGTCCTCGCGCTTGACCTCCCACACGTGGTGCGTAATGCCCGCAGGATCGGTGACGGCGTAGAGCGAGGCGCCCTCTTTGGCAGCGCCCAGGATGATATCCATGACGGGCGAGGCCTCGTAGGCGAGCGACACGGGGCGCGGCTGCACCTTGAGCTCGGCGATCGCGCGCGCGGCGGCGGCCACGTCGGCGCTGGCATCGCCCTTGTCGCCCGCAAGTACACTCGTCGGGCAGATCGCCACGACACCCGTCACACGTCCCGGCTCGCCCGAGCATTCGTACACGTAATACGCCGCGCCTGGATCCTTGAGCATTAGGCCGTCAGCAATGGCGCCGCGCAGGGCGTCGTTGCCGCTCAGGATACCGCCCATCGCAGGCAGCGCCTCGAGCACACGGTCCTGAGCCGGGCGGATGCAGGGAAACGGAAGTGCTTTCATGGGCGGTCCTAACGCACGAGTCGGTTTGTTCGCGGCTTATTATGCCCCAACTTGGCCGCTTGCGTCCCAGAGCGTGTTATCGGCAAGCGCGATGAGCACGTTTTGGCAGCGAACGATATCGGCATGGGGCACATACTCGTTGGGCTTGTGCGCGAGCGCCAACGAGCCGGGGCCGTAGCTCATACAATTGCGGTTGCCTGTCTTGCCGGCAATGACGGCGGTATCGGTGTAGCCGGTAAAGAAGCCGACGGTCGTGTCCGCGTCCGTTACGTCATCGGCGGCACGCTTGAGCGCTGCTAGAAGGGGAGAGTTCGGGTCGCGCTCGATGGCGGGGCGGTCGCCCGTCACTGTGTAGCTGCCATGGCAACCGGGAACGGCGGCTTCGGCGACGGCGATGGCATGCTCGACCATATTGATTGCGGCGGCCGTATCGGTCGGCGGGGTCAGGCGCATGTCGACCCAGACTTTGGCGCGGTCGGGTACGACGTAGGGGCGATATCCGCCCTCGATTTGGCCAAACGTGATGGTCGAAGGCCCCAGCTCATCGTGCGCGGGCAGCGCCGCAAACGCGCGACGAAGCGAACACACGACCTCGGCCATGGCGGCGACGGCATCCGCGCCCTTCCAAGGCTGGCTCGCATGCGCCGTCACGCCAGCCATTTCAATCTCGAACCACGTACGCCCCTTGTGCGCCACCTGGATCTGTCCGTCGGTGGGCTCGGTGTCCAGCACCCATTCGCGCGAGCTGACCCAGCCAGCATCGATCGCGGCCTCTGAGCCGCGCATGAAGTCTTCCTCGTCGACCGAGCAGATGAGCGAAAAGCCGCGGCGTGGCAGCGCGCCATCCGCCGCCACGCGCTCGAGCGTATGGATCAGTGCGGCAATAGCGCAGGCCAGGCCACCCTTCATATCGCAGGCACCGCGGCCATAGAGTTTATCGTCGCGCACAACCGCCCCAAGCGGTGCGATGTCTGCGTCCCAACCATCGCCCAAGGTGACGGTATCCATGTGGCAGATATAGATCAGCCGCGGCTCGTCGCTTTGGCCCGGCACGGTGACTTTAAGGTTGCGGCGCCCGGGCAGCACTTCGAGCTCCTCAATCTGCACGGCATCGAGCGCAGAACTATCAAGTTGTGCCAGCTGCTGCTCAATGAGCCTCTTAATGAAGCGCTCAATTTCATCCTCATACGCGCCCGGGTTTGAGCTGTCGATCCGCACGAGCTCCTGCGCAAGCCGCCAGGCAAAGTCCTCATCAACCATATGCAACCTCACAATCAGTCTGCTTTCCAAACCGATTGTAAGCCTCTTGAGAGATCCGCGGCGTGCGCGCAGCGGTATTTACCGTTCGCAGGCCGAGCCAGCGCGTTTGCCGTCCAGGCGGGTTTACAAACGACGCGGTGGGTACGTACCCTTCATGGACGACATGCTGTGCGACATATCTGCCTTTCGGTATCACCGGATACCCCCACAGGTCTTGGCAATAATGCCGGACCTGCCCGATTCTGCGGACGATCCGCGCAGGGAGCACCTATGTGAGCATCCGCTCGTCAAGCATTTCCTGGGCACCCCGTTACACGTGTTGGCGCAGGGCGTCTGCGGGCGCAAGGGCGATCGCATTGTCAGGCATGTTTGGAACGGGGAGAGGCCGTTTGATTCCGTGCGGCAGACGGAGTTTGGCCTCGATGTCGCGTCCCCGCTCTTTACCCTGCTGACCCTGGCTTCCTCGGTCTCAAACGAGCGTCTAATCATGTGCATGTATGAGATGTGCGGCACCTTTGCCGTGTGCAAGATTGCGCCTCAGGTAAAGTCGGCACTTGAGCAGGCATATGGGAGCCGATGGAGTGACGCACGGTCGGGCTGGGAAAACGTAAAGGATGTCTCGGGGAATCCAACGGACTTGTGGAAACGACCTCCCTTGATCGAGCTCTCTGAGCTTATAGAGTTCGTCGATAAGGTCCGGGGGCTCCGCGGCGCTAAATCGTTCATACGAGCCGCGAAATGCATTACGGGGGTGGCAGCATCGCCGCTCGAGGTCCAGGCTTCGATGCTGTTTGGCCTTACGAGGTTGCGCGGCGGCGAAGGGCTGAGCCTTACCAATAACGTTGAGATTCGTATGACGCGCAGCGCCCGCCTGATTTCGGGGCTTGATAGGCGCTATGCCGATATCCTGCTGGCAAATAAGGACGGCAGCCGAGAGTGTCTGGTTGAATGCCAAGGTAAAGCCATTCACGGATCCATTGAATACAAGATCTCGGACTCCGATCGAACGACGGCCTTGCAAGCCATGGGATATCCCGTCGTTCTGATGACCTATGGTCAGCTGGCCGACTTCGATGCCTTCCGCGTGGTGATGGAGCTCATCATGTCCTATCTCGATGTGCCGCTGAAAGACAAGACGCCGCGACAGCAGGAGCTCGAACGGCGGCTTCGTGAGGAGATTTTTATCGATTGGGCGGGAATGTAGTCGCGCGGTGGGTAAACGGTAGCGCGAGCTAGAGTTCTGGTCGCAAAAAGGCTTCAATTTTGCCTTGGAGGGACCCTAAAAATGCTATCTAGAATAAGTTGTTTCGGAAAATAGACAGTCAACTTACATTCGGCACATAGAGACCGATTTTTACCTACTAAAGTCCCTGATAAAGCTGTTTATCAAAGCGGGTGTGCTTAGCGACTGGAGCCTCACTATCGATTATCTGAAAAAACTTGTTCCGGGTATCATTTTAAAGTCGTCCGGAGCAACAAAATCGCCCCCCGTTTCGTGAAAACGGGGGGCGAATGGGCTTCGTGGTCTGTCTGGCAGGCTTGGCACCGGCGCTATTTAATCACGCGCACGCGATACATCGACGGAATCTGCTTGAGCGCCTCGATCGTGCTGCCGTCCAGGTGCTCATCGGTGTCGAACATAGTGTAGGCGTTCTCGCCAGCGGACTCGTTGGTCATGCGCTGCACGTTGGCGTTGTCCTTGGCGAGAATGGCCGTGATCTGGCCGATCATGTTGGGCACGTTGGCATGCAGGCAGGCAATGCGGCTTGCGGCGCGCGCCTTGCCCATGCTGCAGGCGGGGTAGTTGACGCTGTGCGCGATGTTGCCGTTTTCCAGGTAATCCTTGAGCTCGCTGATGGCCATGTCGGCGCAGTTGGCCTCGGCCTCGCCGGTGCCGGCGCCCGAATGCGTGGTGATAAACGTATTGGGCATCTTGACGGTCTTGGGCGTGGCAAAGTCGCAGCTAAACCAGCTGAGCTTGCCCTCGCGCAGGGCGGCGTCGACGGCGTCCTCGTCAATGATGGTCTCGCGCGCGTAGTTGATGAGCACGGCGTCGGGCGCCAGCAGGTTAATCTGCTCGGTGCTTATCATGCCGATGGTGTCTGCCTTGCTGGGCACGTGCACGGTGAGGTAGTCGCAGCCGCGGCACAGATCCTCGAGCGTGCCCACGCGCTGCACCTCGCGGCTCAGCACCCACGCGTGCTCGACGGAAATGAACGGGTCGTAGCCGTAGACGTCCATGCCCAGATCGACACAGGCGTTGGCGACCTTGGAGCCCACGTTGCCCAGGCCGATGACGCCAATGCGCTTGCCCTTGAGCTCGCGACCCACAAAGGCCTTCTTGGCCTTCTCGGCGTCGACTTGGATATCGGGGTCGTCGGCGTTGTCGCGCACCCAGTTCATCGACTGCACCACGCCGCGGCTCGAAAGCACCAGCATGCCCAGGACGAGCTCCTTGACGGCGTTGCTGTTGGCGCCGGGGGAGTTAAAGACAACGACGCCCTTCTTGGCGTACTCCTCGACGGGAATGTTGTTGACGCCGGCGCCGCAGCGGGCGATGGCGCGAATGCCCTCGGGCAGCTCGTAGCCGTGCAGGTCGGTCGAGCGCATCAGGATGGCGTCGGCCTCCTCGGCGGTGCTTACAAACTCGTAGCCCTCGCCAAACTCGACTTTGCCGTCTTTAGTGATGTCGTCGATGGTCTTAATCTTACGCATGGAAAAACTCCTTAGCAGGTTTTGATCTAAGCAGGGTGGTTTGAAGTGGCTGGTCGGCCCGCGCGTTGCGGGCTAGTTAGATCGCGGGCTCAAACTATGCTGCGCTTCGAAGTCCTTCATGTACGAGGCCAGCGCCTGCACGTCTTCCATGGTGACGGCGTTGTACACGCTGGCGCGCATGCCGCCCACCAGGCGATGGCCCTTGACGTTTTGAATCTGGTGCTCGGCCGCGCCTGCGACAAAGGCGGCGTCGAGGTCGGCATCGCCGGTGCGGAACGTGACGTTGGCGATGGAGCGGCTGTCGGCCTGCGTGGTGCCATGGAACAGTTCGCTTTGCTCGAGCAAGTCATAGAGCAGGTTGGCTTTGGCCCAGTTGCGCTCGGCCATGGCGGCAAGTCCGCCGGTCTGCTCAACCCAACGGAACACCTTGCCGCACACGTAGATACCAAAGGTGTTGGGCGTGTTGAGCATGGAGCCCTTGGCGGCCTGGGTCTTAAGGTCCATGTACTGCGGCGTCTGCGCAAAGGCTGGACCGTCGGCGATCAGGTCGTCGCGCACGATAACCACGGTGACGCCCGCGGCGCCGGCGTTTTTCTGAGCGCCGGCGTAGATGAGTCCGTAGCGCTCGACGTCGAGCGGCTGCGACAAAAAGCAGCTCGAGACATCGGCGACCAGCGGTACGTCGCCGAAGTTAGGCAGCTCGTGGTACATGGTGCCAAAGATGGTGTTGTTCTGGCAGATGTAGACGTAGTCGAGCCCGCCGCCCGCGGCCTCGGCGGCAATGCGCGCGTTGATGTCGGCCATGGCGGGAATGCGGTCGAAATTGGCGTCCTCGGAGCTCGCGAGCAGCACGGCCTCGCCGTACTTGGCGGCTTCCTTGTACGCCTTGTTGGCGAAGTTGCCGGTCACGACGTAGCCGGCGCGGCCGCGGCGCATGAGGTTCATCGGGATGCCCGCAAACTGCAGCGTGGCGCCGCCCTGCAAAAACAGAACACGGTAGTTATCGGGGATGCTCAGCAGGCGGCGTAGGGTTGCCTCGGCGTCGTCGATGATCTGCTGGTACATGCTAGATCGATGGCTCATCTCGAGCACGGACATGCCGCAACCGCGGTAGTCCATCATCTCGTCGGCGATCTCGGCGAGCACACTTGTAGGCAGCGCGGCCGGGCCAGCTGAGAAGTTGTGCACACGTGCCATCTTCTAGTCCCCCTCGTAGTCGTTTGAACGTTCGGGATACTTTAGCACAGTGGAGCGCCGGGCGCGACCGCATCACAGCAAAACCCGAGTGTGCCGCTATGATTTACAGGATGGTTACATGGGGGAGGGGTGCTTTACTCCTCGGGCAAATCCAAATCTGCGAGCGAAGGCATGAGG
>CAKXKM010000060.1 GCA_934876235.1 Collinsella sp. AF02-46-1
GTCCTATGCAAGACGAAGGCCACATTTAGTGGCCTTCTTTGCATGCGGAACTCATTTGGAGCAAACACCCCGGCGACTCGGGGCTTCCACGGCCAGACGACTCGGCCGTTCGGGTCAGGCGGGGCTGAATGGAATAGAGTGAATGGGCGCGCCGTTGGCGCGCCCATTTTTGTGCGGGTGACAAAGGGGCAGTACCTTTTTCAAATTTCAAATTGTCTTAACTGCTTGTGGGACTTATGGGCCGTCCCTTTGTCGCCTCTTTATTGATGCTGGGAGCGCCAGGTGGTGGGGGTGGTGCCGGTGTGTTGCTTGAAGGCTTGGGCGAAGGCGGCCTGCTGAGGGTAGCCTAGACGCTCTGCCACCTGCGCTATCGTGAGCGCGCTATCGGCCAAAAGGTCCTGTGCTCGCTCCATACGGCGTCTGCGAATGTAGACGCCCAGGGACTCGCCAGTTTGGGCTTTAAAGGTGGCGCATAGCTTGGAGCGGCTTGTGTAGAGCCTCTCGGCCACCTCGTTGATACCCACACGCCTGCCTTTGTCGAGCGCGCGCTCAATCATTACCGTTGCTTCCTCGGCAATGGTCACGCTGGCGCGTGTGTCTGCCGCCTGCTGCGCCTGCTTGTGGGCCGCGCGCGAACAGGCGAGCTCCGCGACCATGGTCTCCACGATGCCTTGCATATAGACGTGTCCGCCTACGGTGCGGGCGCGGTCCTCGTTAATCCGGCGCAGCGTGTGGCAGATGGCAGACGTCGCCTCCTCGTGCCACGACTCGGCAAACGCTTCAAAGACTCCCACGAACTCAGTGGGATACCGATGCTCCAGCTCGTCAAAATACCCGGGCAAAAAGAGCACCGAGCGCGAGTGATAAAGCTGCCCTGCAAACAGCGGACTTAGTTCCTCGCCGCAGCTATCTTGGATAAAGCTGCACACCGCGCTGTTCGGCCACGGTCCATGCAAGGGTTTAAGGTTCGCAGGCGTTATGCCAGCCTCGGGCATGCATATAAGTGTGGGCGCGCTGACCTCGCTCACGCAGGCGTACGGTTCGGGTGTGTATTCGGTCAGGTACATATCGTGCATCGGGGTAATGAAATGCTCCATAACGATGCAGGTGGGGGAAAGGGGCATGATCCATGCGCGTCCGTGTGCCCGATCGTTTGCCACCTCGCCGGTAAAGACGGCGCCCTTGCCGGTAAGCTCCAGGCCAAACTGCTCAAACTGCGGTGCGTAGAGCTCGGTTATATCGGTTGCTGCCCGCCGCATTTTCAAAAGCGTCCCCTTCATTTGCGAAAACGTCCACGCCTGGCCCAATTGTGTGCCCTGGCTAACACGCCCATGATAAGTTTCTTACGGTTAACTCTCAAGCCGTTAGAAAGGAATCTCATGGCAAAGGGATCAAAAAAGGAAGGCGGCGGCATCGGCGAGCTACTTGCATATGCCGGTGACCGTAAATTCCTAACGTATTTGGGCATGGCTCTCTCGGCGCTCTCGCAGCTGCTGAGCTTTGGCCCGTACGTGTGCATTTGGCTTGTCGCGCGCGATCTGATCGCCGTGGCACCTAACTGGAGCGAAGCCACGGACATCGCGATGTATGGCTGGTGGGCCGTGGGTTTTGGCCTGGCGAGCATTGTGGTCTATTTCGTGGGACTCATGTGCACGCACCTGTCTGCGTTTCGCTGCGCGTCCAATATTCGCAAGGCTACGAGCGAGCACCTGCTTAAGCTGCCGCTTGGCTACTTTGACACGCACGCCACCGGTGAGCTGCGCCGTATCGTAGACGGATGCGCCGCCTCCACCGAGACCCTGCTCGCGCACATGCTGCCCGATATCGCCGGCGCCACCGCCATGGTCGTGGGCTTGCTCGTGCTGCTTTTCGCCCTCGATTGGCGCTTGGGCGCGGCATGCCTTATCTCGGTCGCCGTTTCGCTTGGCGCCATGGCCACCATGATGAGCGGCAAGGGCGCCGAGTTCATGAAGGCCTACATGGGCGCGCTGGTCAAGATGAACAAGACCGGCACCGAATACGTACGCGGCATTCCCGTGGTCAAGGTCTTCCAGCAGACGGTCTACTCCTTTAAGGCGTTTCACGATGCGATCGCCGAATACGCCGACATGGCGCAAAGCTATGCGGGCACGTTCTGCCGAGGCCCGCAGGTGCTCAACCTTACCGCGCTCAATGGCCTCGTGGCATTTCTTTTGCCCGTGGCGTTGCTGTTGGCGCCGGGCGAGACGGACTTCGCGCACTTTATGGTCAACTTCACGTTTTACGCGATCTTTTCGGCCGTGGTGCCGACGGCCATGACCAAGCTCATGTTTGTGGGCGAGGCGTCTCAGATGAGTGCCGATTCGCTGGCGCGCATCCGAAGCGTTATGGATTCCAAGCAGCTCTCCGTGCCTGCCCAGCCCAAGCACCCTATCGGCAGCGATGTGCGCTTTGAGGACGTGAGCTTTACCTACGAGGGTGCCGAGGCACCTGCCGTCAACCATGTGAGCTTTAGCGTTTCTGCAGGTAGCACCCTCGCGTTGGTGGGTCCCTCTGGCGGCGGTAAGTCGACCTGCGCAAGCCTGATCCCGCGTTTTTGGGATGTTTCCTCGGGTCGCGTGCTTGTGGGCGGCGTAGACGTTCGCGACATGGATCCGCACGAGCTCATGGACCAGGTCGCCTTTGTGTTTCAGACCAACCAGCTGTTCCGGCAAACACTTGCCGATAACGTGCGCGCCTCCAAGCCTACGGCCACTGACGACGAAGTGCGTGCGGCCCTCTCCGCGGCTCAGTGCGACGACATTGTGGCCAAGCTCCCGCAGGGTATTAACACCATGCTCGGTGCTGGAGGGGCATATCTTTCGGGCGGCGAGGTACAGCGCGTGTCGCTCGCCCGCGCGATCCTTAAAGACGCACCTATCGTGGTGCTCGATGAGGCCACAGCGTTTGCCGACCCCGAGAACGAGGCGCTCATCCAGCGTGCCTTTAGCAAACTGGCGGCGGGTCGCACGGTCATTATGATCGCGCACCGGCTTTCGACCGTGGTGGGGGCCGACAAGATCGTGGTGCTCAACCAAGGTAGCGTGCAGGAGACTGGCGCCCATGCCGAGCTGCTGTCCCAAAACGGTCTATACGCCAAGATGTGGGCCGAATACGAACAGGCCGCGAGCTGGAAGATCACTGCTGCGGCCGCGGATGTCGCCGCCGCGAAGGGAGGCGAGGCCTAAATGTTCGCCTCATTCCAAAAGAAGTATTTCCTATCCGATAAAGGCATCGCCGGCGTTAAGCGCGGCATTTTCTGGACCACGCTCACCAATCTCATCACTATGGCCGGCATGGGCTTTTTGTTCCTGGTCATGGCCGGCTTTGTCGAGCATCTCGCGCATGGGGCCGACCTGCCGGATGCACTGCCCATCGTGGGTGGTCTCGTTATCTTCTTTGTGCTGCTCTTTGCCTCTAACTGGCAGCAGTATTACTACACCTACTGCATCTTTTACGAGGAGTGCGGCAAGCAGCGTATGGAGATCGCCGAGCGCTTGCGCAAGCTGCCGCTGTCGTTTTTTGGCCGTCGTGATCTGGCCGATTTAACCGAGACCATCATGGGCGACGTCCAGGCCATGGAGCACGCCTACAGCCACGTGCTGGGAGAGCTTTGGGGTGCCATCATCGCAAGCGCCATTGTGTTCGTGGCGTCGCTGTTCTTTTGCTGGCAGCTGGCGATCGCGGCGTTTTGGAGCGTGCCTGTGGCCTTTGCCGTGCTGTATCTGACACGCGGCCCCATGACCCCGGTGTTCGACCATGTGCGTGCCGAGAAGGTCAAGGTTACCGAGGCGATCCAGGAGACGCTCGACTGCGTTCGCGAGATCCGCGCCACCAACCAGGAGGCTCATTATCTTGAGGGACTCAACGCCGTGATCGATGCCGAGGAGCGCGAGACCACCAAGGGCGAGCTCGCCAATGGGCTTTTGGTTAACTCCGCCTTTGCTATCCTGCGTCTGGGCATTGCCACCACGTTGGTCACGGGCGCCGCGATGGTCGCCTCCGGCCAGGTCGACTTTTTGATGATGTTTGCCTTCCTGCTTATGGTGAGCCGCATCTATGCGCCCTTTGATCAGGCGCTGATGCTGATGTCCGAGCTGTTTGCCGCCGAGTCGTCGGCCAAGCGCATGCGTTCCATCATGGAAGAGCCCGTGGCGCGGGGCAGCGAGCAGTTTGAGCCCGTAGGCCACGATGTGGTGTTCGATCACGTGGCATTTGGCTATGGCGCGGGCGAGGACGGCCGAGCCGGCGAGAAGGTCCTGACCGACGTGAGCTTTACCGCCAAGGAAGGCGAGGTCACGGCACTGGTCGGTCCTTCGGGCTCCGGTAAGTCCACGGTGAGCCGCCTTGCCGCGCGCTTTTGGGATGCCACCGCGGGCAAGGTTACCGTGGGCGGTGTGGATGTTGCGAGCGTCGATCCCGAGGTGCTGCTGCGCGACTACGCCATTGTGTTCCAAGACGTGCTGCTCTTTGACGACACGGTGATGGGAAACATCCGTCTTGGTCGTCGCGATGCCACCGATGAGGAAGTGCTTGCTGCCGCGCGTGCCGCCAACTGCGACGAGTTTGTGAGCCGCATGCCGCAGGGCTATGACACCATGATCGGTGAGAACGGCTCCAAGCTGTCCGGCGGTGAGCGCCAGCGCATCTCTATCGCCCGTGCGCTGCTCAAAGACGCGCCTATCGTGCTGTTGGACGAGGCGACGGCGAGCTTGGATGTGGAGAACGAGACCGTGGTTCAGCAGGCGCTCTCCCGTCTGCTTGCAGGTAAGACGGTTATCGTTATTGCCCACCGTATGCGTACGGTGGAAAATGCCGACAAAATCGTTGTACTCAAGGATGGTGTGGTTGCCGAGCAGGGCACTCCGGCGCAGCTCAAGGCGGCAGGTGGAGAATTCGCCCGCATGGTGGCGCTGCAAAAGGAAGCAGCTACCTGGCAGTTGTAAGAAGGGGCAAAGGGACAGTCCCTTTGTCACATTGACAATCGGTTACTCCGCATCGTTAATTTTCAAAAGGTTAGCCATGGCTGACCTAGATAGTTAGATAAAATTGAGATATTTCAAAAGCGTGCTCGAGCAAACTTGTTTACTCGGGTGCTGAAGCACCATGCCGCGTCCAATGCGGCAAAAGGGAGAAGCAACATGAAGAAGTCGACGTTCAATACCCTGCTTGTCGGTGGCGGTTTTCTGCTTGGCACGGCCGGCATCAAGCTGCTTACCAGCGCTCCGGTAAAGAATGCCTGCGTGCAGGGTATCGCGTGCGGCATGCGCATCAAGAACGGCTACCAGGACATGGTCGAGCAGGCCAAGGCTAATGTTGACGACATGGTTGCCGAGGCTGCTTACATCACCCAGAGCGAGGCCGCTGCTGACGAGGCAGCCGAGTAACGCTCCCAGGCACAAACTATGAGATTCTCGATTATTAGCGAGATCCCCGGCAGGACCCGTCTTCAATTGGCGGGTCCTGTGCCAGAGAGCGATCTCGATGCACTTCTTAAGCTCAGCGGCGATATCGACGGCGTGCACAAGGTGCGCGTATATGGCCGTATTGGCCAGATGGCGCTCGAATACGACGAGCCACGTCGCGCGAGCGTGCTCGACGCCTTGGGCGCACTCGATGCTCAAGCTATCGCCGATGCCAAGTCGGGCTATGTGATGCAGCTTGAGCCGCGCAAGCACAAACTCGTTATGGACCTGGCGACACTCGTCGGCGCCCACTACGCGCGCCGCTGGTTCTTGCCCACGCCCCTGCGTGCGGTGTTTGTCGTGGCCGGTTACATGGCCTTTTTGCGTGCCGCCCTCCGTGAGCTCGCGCAGCCGCGCCTGACCGTTCCCGTGCTCGACGCTTCGGCCATCGGCATTTCGTTCGTCAAGCGTGATGTCGACACCGCGGGCCAGACAATGTTCCTGCTCAACGTGGGCGAGCTGCTCGAGGACTACACCCGCGCCATGAGCGAAAACGAGCTCATCAACTCGCTGCTCGATGTACCCGACAAGGCGCAAAAGGTTGTCGGCGACACCGAGGTAAGCGTTGCTGCGACCGAGCTCGAGCCCGGCGATCTGGTCGCCGTGCGCACTGGCATGTCCATTTGCATCGACGGTGTCGTCGAGCGGGGGAGCGCTATGGTCAACCAGGCGACCCTGACCGGCGAGCCGCTGGCCGTTGAGCGCAGCGTGGGCGACGACGTGTTCGCCGGTACCGTCGTGGAAGACGGCAGCATCTTGGTGCGCGTGCGCGCCAACACGGCGCAGACCAAACTGCGCTCGATCGTCTCGCTCGTGCAGACGGCCGACTCGCTCAAATCCGAGGGCCAGTCGCATATGGAGGACCTCGCCAACAAGATCGTTCCGTGGAACTTCCTGCTCGCGGGCCTGGTTGCGCTCACCACGCGCAGCCTTATCAAGACCTCGGCGGCGCTGATGGTCGACTACTCGTGCGCACTCAAGCTCACGGGTTCCGTCGCCGTCATGACCGCCATGAGCGATGCCGCCAAGATGGGCGTCATGGTCAAGGGCGCGAAGTACTTTGAGTCGTTTGCCAAGGCTGACACCATCGTGTTTGATAAGACCGGCACGCTTACCGAGGCGCAGCCGCGCCTGGCTTGCGTGCTGACGACAGATGGCTGGAGCAAGGACGAGGTCCTGCGCCTTTCCGCTTGCTTGGAGGAGCATTTTCCGCATCCGGTGGCGCGTGCCGTGGTCAACGCCGCCCTCGAGCGCGGGCTCGAGCACCGCGAACGCCATGCCGCGGTCGAGTACATCGTGGCGCACGGCATCGCTTCGTCCATCGAGGGGCGTCGCGCCATTATCGGTTCGGCGCACTTTGTATTTGAGGACGAGGGTGCGCAGCTCGAGTCCGACATCAAGGAGCAAATCGAGCTCCAGATGCAAGGCCTGTCGCCGCTGTATCTGGCGGTCGACGGCAAGGTCGTCGGCGTGCTCGGCATCGAGGATCCGCTCAAGCCCGGCGTCCGTGAGGCCATCGCCGACCTACATGCGCTGGGCGTCAAGCATGTCGTTATGCTCACGGGCGATTCGGAGCGCACGGCCGAGCGCATTGCGCGCGAGGCGGGTGTCGACGAGTTTAAGGCCGAGCTGCTGCCCGAGGACAAGTACGCCTATGTGGAGCGCATTAAGGGTGAGGGGCGCCACGTTGCCATGGTGGGCGACGGCGTCAACGATTCGCCGGCACTCGGTTTGGCCGACGTGGGGCTGGCAATGGGTGGCGGAAGCGACATCGCCAAGGAGGTCGCCGATATCATCCTGACCGACACGGATCTGGCCGCGATCGTGCGTTTGCGCCGCATGAGCCAGGGCCTCATTGATCGTCTGACGAGCTCCTACTCTAAGGTGATGCTCACCAACTCGGCGCTGTTGGCATTGGGTATTACCGGCGCGATTACCCCGCAGACGTCGTCACTGCTGCACAACGGCTCGACGATTGCCTACAGCCTGAGCAACGCAAAGGCGTACCTGCGTTAGCAGACGTGTTCGCCCACGTTATCTGGCCTGCGCCCAGACGGCATCGGTGTCGTCCGGGCGCAGGCCTTTTGCGTTTGGATGCCAACGTATGGGTTGATTCGTTTTGCGTCGACCATGCCGAGTCGCTTGCCGCGCGTGCGTTTATTGGGCAGGCGACGGAGGCGGGGGGCATTGCTGTTCTTTCCGGTGCATATCGCCAAGGACGTACTGTATGTTGTACAGCACGAACTGAAGCGCAGCGTTCTTGCCAGCGGGGGAGCGCTCGGCGAGGCTTCTGCCCGCGCGATTGGCGATGCGGCGCTGGCGTTTGTTCGGAACATGACCGAAAACGCCACGGCCGTGGGTGCAGATGCGTCGGACCTTTGGCTGGCCGACAAATACTCAGCGCTCCATCGCGATTACGAGGACAACTTGGTACTCGCCGCATGCAAACGCGCGCAGGTCGATTACTTGGTGACCAACGATCGCAAGCTGCTCGAACATGCCGATCTTGCAGCAAAGACCCCGCGCCAAATGATGCCGATTCTTGCTTTGGCCAAACGCGGCAGCGCGGTTATCGGTTGACGCGAACTGTTTGCGGGCCCCTTGGACGACGATGCGCCAAGGGGCCCGCGTCTGCTATTTACAAAAGCTCGGCCTTGATGGCGGGACTTTCTGCGAGCTGCTCGGCTGCCTTTTCGTCGGAGCTGTCGAGTGCTGCCAGACTGCGGTAGACCCACTCGTTGACCTGGGTGTTCTTGACGCCTGCGGTCTGCATAAGGGCGCCTACCTCGCGGATTGCTGCGAGCAGATCGGCTTTGGGACCCGCGAGCTCGACCTCGATGCCGTGGTAGGCGGCCACGCCGCGGTTCTCGCTCACGTGGTCGATAAAGCCTTCGACGGTCTCAAGCTGCTGGGCGAGAGCTGCATCATCGTCAGCGTCCAGCGCAACAAGGGCGTTCGAAACCGTGAGGGCGGGATGTCCGCAGGGGACAAAGCCTTCGATGACATCCATAGCTTCGGTAATGGTTGAGCCCAGGCCTGCGAGGGCGTTGACGAGTTGCTGCTTGGTATCCATAACGGTCCTTTCGACGGGTCAATGTTGCTTGGCGAAAATATACGTGACGCGATCGGTAACAAAAGTGCGAAGTGCGGCGCACATTGGGGTCTTCACAGCTCGTGCATAGAACAGCTGTCCGCTTTCAGAACGTGGTAAGATAACACTCCACAAGTGGGGCTCGCCCCGCATGTTCCTTGAAAAGTCGACGGTTGTCGGGTACTCGTGCCCAATGCCATCCAGACTTTCCCGACATTCGGGGGCGACTGGTTTCGACACGATAGCTCTGAGAGAGGAAGCAAGCCGAGGTCTCCTCGCCTCGTTAAACAGGGGTACCGTCAAATTGAATTGACAACAACTCTTCTTTTGAGCCTATGGCTCTCGCTGCTTAATTTATAGCGGCGCGTCAACCCGGTGATTTCCCCGACACCGGCGCGACGTCATTTTAGGGGAATGCTCCTGCGCACGTAATCGGTATGGCGCGGGCTAAGACCGAACCGGTTAGGACGCCGCGAGCGTGTCGCTGCGCGCAAAGCGTCCGAGACAAAACCAGCGACTGAGCTTGGAGATGCCAATCAGGGGGCTTTCGTGGACCGGAGTTCGATTCTCCGCGCCTCCACCAACTGTTCAGTAGGCGAACACATACGCGTGTTCGTCGTTAGGCGGGCGTTCGTATTGCTCGTCAGATAGAAAGAAGCCGCTCCATACGGGGCGGCTTCTTTGCGTTCTAGGCCTGCGGCATGATCTCCTGCTCGCCGTCCTCGTCCATGTACGGCATGAGGAACACGCCGCCCTGCTCGGTGGTAAGCAGCAGGTACTCGCGGTTGTGCTCGTCGCACACGATTTCCTGGCCGATGCCCTCGGGCAGGTCGTATATGGGGCCGTCCGTGCGGGCTTGCCTCACGGTCACGTCTTGCGCTCCCATGGCCTGCGACGCGCAGCTGGCGGCGGCCAGGACGATGAACAGCAGGACGACCGCCGCGAGGATGGGGCCGCACCCGCCGTTGCGCTCCTCGTCTGCGGGGCTCGGGTACGGCATGGCCTATCCCACCTTCACCAGATAGTCGTCGGCCTCTGGCTTGCCCGTGGCCTTGCCCACGGCGATGTAGCGCGTTGCGCCGCTGTAGCCCGTGTATCGGCCCCACACGTAGCCGTCGGCGATCTTGTACCAGTTATCCAGCGTCACGGTCTCGCCGCTGGAATAGTGCGCCACCTCGGTGCCGCCCAGGCCGGGGGCGTCGCGCACGCGCAGGTAGTCCACAGTGCAGCGGTAGGTGCCGCCGAAGTTCTCGGTCGTTTCCTGCTGCGCAGGCTGCGGCTGCGGGACGGCTGCGGGGGCGCTTCCAGCAGTGATGCCGAAGCATTCCAGGTAGATGCGCGCCAGCTCGTCCAGGTTGCCGTTGAACTTCTCGCGGTCGCCGTCGTTGTCGATGAAGCCGTTCTCGCACAGGCGGTAGTTGATGCCGCGCGCGGCGGCTCGGTTCGGGTTCGCGAGGTCGGAACGGCGCACCAGCTTCTCGGAGCGCCCGGGCATGAACGCCGCCAGCTTGTCGGCCAGCGCATTGTCGTACTCGTCAGGCTCAAAGCCCTCCTTGATGATGACGTGCGCGCCGTGGGCCGTGGCGATGCCGCTGGCGTCCATGTGCAGCTCCACCACTGGCGCGTCGGTGCTCAGGCGGTTAAGCCCGCCGTCGGCGTACCAGTTGCGGGACGTATCGCCCAGCTCGACCTCGGAACCGCCCAGTTCCTTGATTCGCTGGCCCAGGGCGCGAACGCGCTCGGCCTCGGTGCAGCCGCCTGCGCAGCAGCCGGGGTCGCCAGCGCCGTGGCCGCAGATGATGAACAGTTTAGCCATTGCCTACTCCTTCCCGCCTACGGTCACGCCCAGCAGGGCGTCGAGCCACTTGGATGTGATGCCTACCGACTTGAACAGCGTGTAGGCCGCCTGCACGCCGCCTACCACGGCGAAGGCGCACGTGACCCATGCGCCCGGGTCTGCGGGCACGCCGCCCACGAAGCCGGTCACGACGCCCGCCAGGAGCGAGCAGCCCAGCGCCAGGATGCGCGCGGCCTTGCCGGTCATGGCCTCGGTCTTGATCAGCTGCACCGCGAACGGCACGGCGAAAGACAGCACGATGGCTGCGATTGCTTGCATTTCTGTCATTTTGGATTCCTTTCTATCGAGCCGATTCCTTGTAGAGCAGGTCAACGCGGTCGGCGATGTGATCGACCTTCGCCGCCATGCCCTGGCTGCGCGCCTGGCTGTTCGCCAGGTCGGCGTGCAGCACCTCATTGGAGGTCACGACGGACTCCATGAGCGCCTTCATAGCCTCCATCAGCGCGTTGCTGCGCTCCATCTGCGCGGCGATGCGGCCCTCCATCTGGCTGCGCTCGCGGTCGCGCTGCGCCCGCTCGTTCACCTCGTCCTGCTTTCGCTCTTCGCGCTTGAGGTCGATGTTCGCCTTGCGCTCGTTCTGGGCCTTGAACTCTTCGAGGAACTGCTTGCCGAAGTACAGGACCACTAGGACGAGCAGTGCGCCGAAAAGCGACCCGGGGCCGTACGGCGCGAAGATTTCCAGCACGTCGGTCATTCGTTTTCTCACCTCCTCGAATCGCTGCCGCGATTGTCCGCGAGGTGTCGCCGGGCAAAAGAAAAGCGCCCCCGAAGGGGCGCTCGCTACTCCTGCGGCGCTTCCGGCTGGTCGGGCTCCATGGCTTCCAGCTCGTTGATGCGGTCGCGCCACGTCTGGCGCTGCGAGATGATCTCGGCCACCTCCTTGGCAGCTGCGGCGATGGCCGAGAGCAGGTCGGTGATGGACGATGCGGAGAAGATGCGCTCCACCGCCTTCATGACCTTGTAGTCGCTCTGCTCAAGCTGCTGTTTGTAGCCGTTGATCTCCCCGGCGATTTCCTGTTCCGTCATGGGTCGCTCCTTCCGTTGCTAGGGTAGGGGCATGTTCCCATCCGTGTCGCCTCCAGGTTTGGATTGCATTGAGCAACCCCCCCCGCGGGATTTCCGAACAGGCTGCGGTACAGCGCGTCCATGGCCCGCACGCTGTGGTGCGCGTCCAGCCGCTTCATACCTCCGCGCCAGCTCTGGTAGCTCTGCTCCACCTGCTCGGGGGTCATGATGCCATCGGCGACCATGCGGGCCATCTT
>CAKXKM010000061.1 GCA_934876235.1 Collinsella sp. AF02-46-1
ACCAGGAGCAGCTCTACGGCATCGTCCGCAAGAAGACCCTCGAATATCTGGGTGGCTACATCCAGACCGCCGAGCTTAAGGACATGGAGAGCTACATCTGCGCCCCGGGCTGCGGCGGCGACCAAGGAATCCTCGGCGCGGCCGAGCTGGCAAGAAGGGCGCTCGCGTAACTTGCGCTCTCTCCGCCATACAACGCGTTAAGAAAAGACGAGCGCTTCTTGCCAATTGAGCGGCAAGAAGTGCTCGTCTTTTGCATTTGTTTTTGGGGCAGGACGCCCCGCCTCCGCTAGAGTCCCTGGACCGCCACACCCACGAGGTTTGGACCGGTGTGGACAAGAAGCGCGGGGCTGATGTCGGAGCGGACGACCTCCACCGCGTTGGCCACGCGCTCGCACAGGGCCTGCTCCATGCGGTCGTAGAGGTCGGCGTGGGCCGAGGTGCGGCTCGCGGCAAAGCGCACCTTGGGGTGCTTCTCGACGATGGCGGCGATGAGCTTGACCTCGGTGCGATGCGGTACTTGCACAGCCATTTCGTGTGCGCGAGGCTGTTGGCTTTCTGGGCCACAGCAATCACCTTCCCCCTAGTATGATGACCTGAACAATCCTCATGCTAGGGGGAAGGTTTTTGTCGCGTAGCGGAAATTGGCCTCCACCCGCTGAGCGGGTGGCTTTCTATGCCGCGCGTGCCGCGCGGCACGGACTAAAGTCCATGAATAAAAACGAGGAAGGCCACGTCCGGCCTCCCTCGCAAAGGGTCTCTGATTACTCCCACTCATTGGGGACAGACTTAAATGAGTGCTCTTGAAATGCCGGCGCCTGGGGACGTTCTTTTTCTGTCTGCAGTTTGGAACGTTCCTTTTCTGTCGGCAGTTTGGGACGGTCCTTAGAGCTGCAGCGCGCCATGAGCGAAGGCGAAGCGGATCATCCTGTCTTTTGAGTTCTAAGCATAAGCCCCTGTCTCTGAGCAATGACCGGTTCGCATTTGTGCGTATTTGCGTGCGTGAGATTGCGTGAATATGCGTATAGATGCGCCGTTTACGGGACAAAAATGACCGTTTAGCGGTGAGATACGCACAAACACGCACAGACGCGCGTGTTTGTGCGAATATAGAGCTATCCGAAATGCAAGACGTTCTATGACACAGGAGGCACATATGGTAGATTCCAAGCAGGCTCCACTCGACTCCGCGGCAGCCGCAAAAGCAGCGTTCGCTTCGGTCCAGGACAAGCCATTCCCCGATGATATCTTTACGGCTCCCGAGCTTCGTTGGGCTGTGATCGGGTGCGGCGTTATCGCTAACCAGATGGCCCAGTCTCTCGCTCTTGCCGGCCGCAAGCTTGCGGGCGTCGCCAACCGTACGCTGTCCAAGGCTCAGGCTTTTGCAGAGCAGTATGGCATCGAGAAGGTCTATGAATCGGTTGAGGACCTCTACGCCGATCCGGGCATCGACGCCGTCTATATCACCACGCCGCACAACACGCATATCACCTATCTGCGTGACGCGCTGGCCGCCGGCAAGCACGTGCTCTGCGAGAAAGCCATTACCCTCAATTCCGCTGAGCTCGACGAGGCGCGTGCCATCGCCGACGAGCACAACGTGGTCCTTATGGACGCTACCACGGTGCTTCATATGCCCTTGTATCAAGAGCTGCGCCGTCGCATGGATGCCGGCGAGTTTGGTCGCATGAACCTCGCCCAGCTCAACTTTGGTAGCTACAAGGAGTACGGCGATCTGACCAATCGCTTCTACAACCGCAACCTTGCTGGCGGTGCCATGCTCGACATTGGCGTGTATGCCCTGTCCGTCATGCGTCTCTTTATGGCAAGCCAGCCCATTGAGGTCGTTTCGTTGGGCAACACCTGTGAGACCGGTGTTGACGTTGCGGGCGGCATCGTCTGCCGTAATGCCGAGCAGCAGCTGGGTGTTGTGGGCCTCACGCTCCACTCCAAGCAACCCAAGCGCTCGATTATTAGCTTCGATAAGTGCTATATCGAGGTCAACGAGTATCCGCGCGCCGATCACGCGACTATCGTGTGGACTGCGGACGGCCACCGCGAGGAGGTCCACGCCGGCACCGAGGCTTACGCCCTTTGCTATGAGATGGCCGATCTTGAGAAGGCCGTTGCCGGCGACGACTCTAAGCGTGAGCTTCTGGGCTATGCTTCTGATGTTATGGAGCTGATGACCAAGCTACGCGCCGACTGGGGAGTCGTGTACCCCGAGGAGGAGTAAGCGATGCTAGCGGAAGATAGGCTCAACGCGATCGTGTCGATGGTTCAGCAGACCGGCTCGGTTACCGTGCCGGAGCTTGCCGAAGCCCTGGGCGTGACGGCGTCTACCATTCGGCGCGACCTGCAGACGCTCGACCGAGCACACCGTATCGCCAAGGTGCACGGAGGCGCGACAAGTCTGGAGCGCGCGCACGTGACGCGCGACCTAACGCTTAATGAGCGCAGCGACCTCCATAACGACGACAAGGAGCGTATCTGCGCCCGTGCGGCGGCACTTGTGGAGCCCGAGAGCTTTGTATACATCGACTCGGGTTCGACGACGCTCAGGCTCATCGAGCATCTTCCACACCTTGAAGATGTCACCTATGTGACCGATTCCGTGCTCCATGCTCAACGCCTTGCTTTGCGCGGCATGCGTACCGTGGTGCTGGGTGGCGAGCTCAAACCCGAGACCGAGGCGCTCGTTGGCCCCGATGCCTTGGCAACCTTAGACCGCTACAACTTCAACTGTGGCTTTTGGGGCTCTAACGGCATTGCCGCCGAGCAGGGCTTCACGGCGCCCGATATCGAGGAGGCGCAAGTAAAGCGTATCTCGATGCGCCATACGGCCAAGCGCTTCGTAATCTCGGACGCCAGTAAATTTGGCATGGTGGCGCCCGTCAAGTTCGCGGACTTCCGCGATGCAACGATCATCACCGCGGGCGAGGTGCCCGCCAAGTACCGGGCAATGGACAACGTCGTCACGGTCTAGCGGCGGGGCAAGGTCAAAACCATTTAGTTTTCTCAATAGAAAAGCGGCAACGTCCATTACGGGCGTTGCCGCTTTCGTTGTCTGCCGGTTTGTCTAAGTCTGTAACAACTGGACCGTTAAAAGTGGGCTAGGTGTTACAGATCGAGATACTTACGAACCGCGCCGCCCCTTTGTCTCAATCTGTAACATCTGGGACTGATTTTGCCGAGTTACTGTTACAGATTGAGATTATTCCCTTGAGGGGATTCGAATGTCTCGATCTGTAACAGATAGACCGGAAAATGGGTTCTAACTGTTACAGATCGAGACGTTTTGGGACCGCGGCTGAGCCATTGCGGCAAAACCACCATAAAGGTGCTTGTCCCCTTTGTGGTGGTTTAGGGCTCCCAGGGGCAGGGGGCTTCGATGTGGATGTGCTCGCCGGTTACGGGATGCGTAAAGGACACGCTGTGGGCATGGAGCATGAGGCCGCAGGGGCGCGGCGTTCCGTACAGGTCGTCGCCAACCAGGGGATGATGCTCGCTTGCCAGGTGCACGCGAATCTGATGCTTGCGGCCGGTGAGCAGCTCGACATCAATATACGAGCGCGTGGGCAGGCCTCGACGGCTCTTAAGACGCTTGAGCACCTTTACGCGTGTTTGAGACGGCTTGCCGCTGGCGCCGACGCGCATCTTTCGACTGTCGTGACGGTCGCGGGCGATGGGCTTGTCGATGAGCTTTTCGTTCCAGTCGATCTTGCCCTCGGCCAGCGCCAGGTAGTGCTTTTCGAACGCGTGGTCGATGATCATCTGATCAAAGGCGGGCTGCGTCTGCTTGTCGAGTGAGAACAGCACCACGCCGGTGGTGTCACGGTCCAAGCGGTTGAGCGGCTGCATGTCGGTCGCGGCAAAGCCGTCGCCCATCGCCAGCAGCAGGTCGCTGGCGTAGTCGGTGAGCGTGCGCTCGCCGGTGCCATCGCCGTGGACGATTATGCCGGCAGGCTTGTCGATGGCCATGAGCCAGGCGTCGCAGTAGAGGACTTGAGGTTCTTCGTTCACGTGTAAGCCTTTCGGTTAGCTAATTCCCACAAACATGCAGCCCGAGGTCGCCCCGCGTAGGCGGGCGGCGGGCTTGCGACCGGCCTGCGCGGCCTCAACGGCGCGACGGACGCGGGCGACGGCACGGCCCACCTCATCCGTCTCGAGCAGCGTTCCGTCCACCATGAGACGGCGCACGCCGGCGTCGAGCAGCTGTGGAACCTGCGGTGTGAGGTCGATGGGGTAGGCGTCGTACAGGCGAGAGCGGCCGTGGATGTCGGTGCGGACGGGCATGACCTTTCCGTCGATATTCTTGAGCGAGAGCTTACGGGCACGCAGGCGGCAGCTGGCACAATCGTGGATGCAACCGTTGGCAACCTGCAGAATGCAATGCTCGCTTGTCATGACGCGCGGGCGGCCAAAGACGGTGATGCCCAGAGCCGCGGGCGCGGCGGCGCCGAGCGAGACAATCTCGTCGAGCGTGATCTCGGGCGAGAGCCAAAACGCGCCGGCTCCGCGTTCGGCGAGTGCCTCCATGCAGGGCGTGTTGTGCACCGGCAGGCAAGAGCGAATCTCGGCCGTGGCGCCAACCTGGGCGGCCAGGGCAAGCTCAGAGATGTTGCCAATAGCGACCGTGGCGCCAGCAACAACCCATGGGTCAACGCGGACGTGGCCAACGGCGCGGCAGACCTCATCGAGCACGGGTACGATGCCCTGCTCAAACGTATCGGCGGGGGAGAGCTTGGCCGCATCGAGCGCGTCGGTGGTCATGTAGATGCGCGTTGCACCCTCCGCCCGCGCTGCCTCGGCGGCCTCGAGCGAGGTGACGGTGGCGCAGATCTGCGGCTCGTCGCGGTAGTGCTCGGGCGCGGGGCGGGAATCACTGGTGACAATCGCCGGCAGCTCGAGCGTTTTCGCGCGCTCCGCGTACGGCGCCAGAATGGCCTCTTCCAGTGCCTTGCAAGCGGCGGCGCGCACCTTATGTACGGCGGAGAAACCCATGCCACAGCCCTCATCGAGCGCCACCTCAAAGCTCGCAGCCTCAAAGGGAGAGGAACCCATGCGGCCGACGTGCTCAACCAGATCGGACGCCTCGACCGCACGGGTCTTGGCGGCTTCGACAGTAAAGCCCGTGGCCGTGGCCGTAAGCGAAGGGTCGTCGCAGCAGGTGAGTGTGACGGCAAACGGCTCGCCCAGGCGCGCCACGACGGATACATCAACAGCTCGGCGGCGCAGCACATCGCGCTTGAGCGCGGCGCTGGCAGCGTCAATAGCGCGCTGGCTTCGAATCACGCGCACGCGGCAGCCCTCGGGCATGCTACGGGGCACGCGACACTCGATAACATCGCCGGCAGCGGCATCATCGGCGGCGATGGTGGTCAGGAACTGGTCGAACTCATCGTCGTGGCGAAGCTCCAGCAGGTCGCCCTTGCCCACGGGCTCAAACAACTCAATGCGGGCGATGGCGGCGCGGCGACGGCGGTCGTCGGGCTTGAGTCCGCGCACATCGCGGTTGGCCAGGCGGCTGCCGAGCACCGTGCCCACGATCTGGCCGCGGTTGTTGGAGCGCTCATAGCTCATCATCTCGTCACCCGAGGTGCCGTCTTGGTAGGCGTGCGTAAAGTCACGGTTAAAGCAGCGCTTGAGCTGGCGCTGACGGGCGGCTTCCTCGTCCTTAGAGGTCGAAACATCGGCCAGCATATCGTCAATCTGATGACGATACACGTCGACGATGGAATACACGTAATCGGGAGCCTTCATGCGGCCCTCGAGCTTGAGCGATGCGGCGCCGGCGTCATACAGACGGCGAACAAGCTGCGAAGTGTTGGTGTCGCGCGGGCACAGCGCGCGCTCGCGACCGGCAGGGGAGAGCGAGCGGCCGTTCTCGTCGATCAGCTCGTAAGGCAGGCGACAGGGTTGAGCGCACATGCCGCGGTTGGCCGAGCGGCCCGCCATGGCAAAGCTCGAAAGCAGACACAGGCCAGAGTAGCAAAAGCAGATGGCGCCATGGCTAAAGACCTCAAGGTCCACATCGGGCGCGGCATCGTGAATGGCGGCAATCTCGTCGATGGAAAGCTCGCGCGAGAGGGTCACGCGGTCGGCGCCCTGCTCGCGGCACCAAAGGGTTCCGCGGTCGTCGTGGATGTTTGCCTGGGTCGAGATATGCGTCTCGATGCTGGGCATCGTGCGCTTGACCTCAAAGAACAGGCCCCAGTCCTGGATGATGAAGGCGTCGGCGCCCAGCGTGGAGCAGCGATGGATGAGCTGCAGCGCATCGCTCATCTCGGATTCCTTGATGACGATGTTGACCGTGACGTAGACGCGCGAGCCGGCCAGATGCGCGGCGCGGCAGGCCTGCTCAAAGGCCTCGTCGGTAAAGTTGGTGGCCTTGCGGCGGGCGTTGAAGCTGCCCATGCCGCAGTAGATGGCGTCTGCCCCGGCGGCGAGCGCGGCGGCAAAGGGCTCCGGGCCTCCGGCGGGCGCCAAAAGCTCGGGTCTGCGGTTGGTGGTTCGACTGGCGGTTGCGGTCATATCCTGCCTTTCAAAATGCTCAGATACTCAAAAGTATAGTGGTGCCGTCGCGGCAGGCGATGCCCGTGCTCTAAGCGGGATAAAGTCTTCAGCAGCTTGGACTGGCTGCTTCACATGAGAACCGTTCAGCGGTCCGGGGAAACCGTTGGACGATAAAATATTCTCGCAACGTGATAATAATCTTGCATCGCGCGGAAACCTTGAGTACTATCCCAATCAAGCGCGGTGTTCAGACCGAACTGTGCCTCCCGGTGTGAACGCCGCGCTCCCGTTCCCTTTTACTTGTAAGGAGAAAAACATGAGCAAGACCGTCGTGTCTTCCGATAACGCACCCGCAGCCATCGGCCCGTATTCCCCCGGTATCCAGACTGGCAACATGGTGTTCCTGTCCGGCCAGCTGGGCATCGACCCCGCAACCGGTAAGATGCCCGAGGGCGTCGAGGCCCAGGCCAAGCAGTCCCTTGCTAACGTCGAGGCCCTGCTGACCGCTGCCGGCGCCACGTTTGCCGATGTCGTCAAGACCACGGTCTACCTGGCCGACATCGCCGACTTTGCCGCCGTGAACGAGATTTACGCCTCCAAGTTCGAGGCTCCGTTCCCCGCGCGCAGCGCTTTCCAGGTTGCCGCCCTTCCGGCTGGCGGTCTGGTCGAGATCGAGGTTGTCGCCGCTCTCTAAGGTGTTGGTAACAACTAAACATGACATGCAAAAAGACCCTGCAGCGCGTGCGAGCTGCAGGGTCTTTTGTCAAGCGATGCGACAAAAATGATCCGTTTCCCTTCGTCCCCAAGGGATCACGTTTAGCCCTCCTTGCGGACTTTTTGCAGGTAGCGGTACACGCTGGGCTCCGAGATGCCCAACGCGGTGGCAGCGCAGGCCACGGCGCCCTTGAGCATGAACACCCCGTTGCCGTTGAGGTGGCGAATGACGTCCACGCGGTCGCTCTGACCAAGCGACGCTACATCCAGCCCGCGCGCGCTCAGCAACTCGGCAATGCTGCGGTCGATGAGCTCCTGGGTGGACTCCGAAAGGCTTTCGACCTCGATAGGGGCGGGCTCCGTGCGCGTCGGCGCTGCGTCGAAGCACGCCATGAGCTGCTGCGCCATGGCGTTTATGGAGCGTACGGTCGAGAGGTCGGTGTTGACGCAGAGCATACCGACGATCTCGTCATCCTCGCGGATAAAGAACGTCGCGGACTCCAGCGTCTTGCCTCCGGCGCCGCGGCCCTCGTAGCCCGTAATAAACGGCAGGTCGCGATACTTGGGGTCGTGCATGATCTTGAGCGCCAGATCGGTGGCGGGACCGCCGACCTTACGGCCGCTCACAATGCCGTTGCGAATATCGACGATGGCGTGGTCGGGATCCGAGAAATCGTGCAGCACGATCTCGCTGTTCTTACCGAGTATCTGCTCCAGGAAATCGACCATCGGCAAAAAGCGGCGTACGGTCTCGTTCACGGGCAACTCCTTTGGGTGAAATCGGAAATGTTCATAACAATTTTTTCTCATGGTAACACGGTGTCTATTGACTCGCATATTCGCAGGTACATTGCGTAATACAGACGAGCGGTAGGATTTTGGCGGTAAACGGTTGACCAAAAGAAAAGTTAGATGTTATTTTGACCGGACACTTTCCTGACCTGCGGAAATGCATTGTCTCAGCTTAAGAATAGTCTGATAACAAAAAATTATTATTGAGAATGAGAATCATCTTTAATACGATATGCAACGAAGGCACAACCTCAACCCCGCACTGCGTCACAATAGAGCGTTAGATGCGAAAACAACTACTTCGAGGATTGGTGGTCAAATGACCCAGGAGACGGTTACGAACGGCACTGAAGCCCTGTTCACTCGCGAAGGCATGCCTCCCGTTAAGGAAATGATCCCGTGTGCCCTTCAGCACGTACTGGCATCGTTTGCCGGCATCATTACCCCGGCGGTCATCATGGCCGGCGTCTACGGCTTTAATAGCCAGCAGAGCACCGACATCATCCAGGTCGCGCTCATTCTTTCGGCGATCGATACGGCCCTTCAGGCCTTCGCTCCCTTCCGTCGCATCGGCGGCGGCCTGCCCATCGTCATGGGCGTTTCGTTCGCGTTCCTGCCGGCCCTGCAGGCTATGGGTGCCTCGGGCTTTAGCTTTGGTGCACTGCTGGGCGGCGAGATTGTCGGCGGTGCCGTCGCGGTCCTCTTTGGTCTGGCCTACAGCAAGATTAAGTGGCTGTTCCCGCCCGTCGTGACCGGTACGGTCATCTTCTCCATTGGCGTCTCTCTCTATCCCACGGCCGTCAAGTACATGGCCGGCGGCATGGGCACGCCGCTGTGGGGCACCCCGCAGGCCTGGTGCGTCGCTCTTATCACCTTCGCCGTGGTCTTTGCGCTCGCCAACTTTGGCAAGGGCACGCTCAAGCTGGGATCCGTGTTCTTTGGCATGATCGTTGGCATGATCGTCTCCATCCCCTTTGGCATGATCGACTTCTCAAGCGTCGCCACCGCTCAGGTCTTCGCCCTTCCCAAGCTCATGCCCTATGCGCTCGAGTTTGATCCCGAGGTCTGCATTACCCTCGCCGTCGTGTTCCCCATGGTTGCCATTCAGGTTATCGGCGACGTCTCCGCCGCCTGCCTGGGCTCCATCGACCGTATGCCCACCGAGCGCGAGCTCTCCGGCGCTATCGTGTCCCAGGGCCTCACCTCTATGGTCGGCGGCCTGCTGGGCGGTCTTCCCACCAGCGCCCTTGGCCAGAACGTGGGCATCATCTGCTCCAACAAGGTCGTCAACAAGTGGGTCTTTGTGATCATCGCGGCCGTCTTTGCCATCGCCGGTCTGTTCCCGCAGCTCTCTGCCGTCCTTTCCGCTATCCCGCAGCCCGTCATCGGCGGCGCGACCGTCGGCGTCTTTGGCACCATCACCATGAACGGCGTGCGCATGTTCACCCGCGAGGGCCTCACGCAGCGCACTACCACCATCGTCGGTACCTCCGTCGTCTTTGGCCTGGGTATCTGGATGGCCAGCGGTTGCCTTGCCGGCGAGGGTATGCCCGCCTGGGTATCCACCGTCATCGGCTCCAATGCCGTAACCCCCACCGCCATTATGGCCATTGTCCTTAACCTGATCCTTCCGCAGACGCCGGTCGTGGCTCAGCACATCGATGCTGCCAAGGACGCTGCCGTGGATCTGGTCTTGCCCGAGAGCAAGAAGTAACCAATTCGGTGCTATTCGTCGGCGGGCGCATCGCCTCGTCCGCCGACGTCATGCGGCGCCAAGCCGCACTTCAAAGGGTTTGTCCCTTTGGTGAAGCGTTGACGGGAGAGGGCCCGTTTCCGGTGTAGGCCGGCGCTTCGCACTCCGCCATGTCAGAGGTGTCAAACCCCGCCCCTGATGTTGAAGGGAGCATTCATGCTTCTGGTCGCTAACGGTTCCGTTTTTACCCGCAACGCTCAGACCCCGTTCATTCCCAACGGCGCGGTCGCCATTGACGGAGATACGATCGTCGAAGTAGGCCCCGAGTGCGAGCTCAAGGCCAAGTACCCGGATGCCGAGTACGTCGACGCCCAGGGCAACCTCATCATGCCCGGACTCATCAACTGCCACACCCACATCTACTCGGGTCTGGCCCGCGGCCTTGCCATTAAGGGCTGCAACCCCACCAACTTCCTGGAGAATCTTGAGCAGCAGTGGTGGAAGATCGACGACAACCTGACGCTCGACGGCACCAAGGCCAGCGCCTATGCCACGATTCTTGACTCCATCCGCGATGGCGTCACCACGATCTTCGATCACCACGCGAGCTTCTGCGAGATCCCGGGAAGCCTCTTTACCATTAAGGACGCCGCTCAGGAGCTGGGCATGCGGTCGTGCCTGTGCTACGAGGTCTCCGACCGCCGTGGCCAGGAAAAATGCGACCAGGCCATTGCCGAGAACGCCGAGTTTGCCCAGTGGGCCGCCAAGGAGCGTCGCGATAACGACAACCACATGATCGCCGCCATGTTTGGCGGTCACGCCACCTTCACGCTGTCGGACGAGACCATGGATAAGATGGCCGAGGCCAACAACGGCCTGACCGGCTTCCACATCCATGTGTGCGAGGGCATGAACGACGTGTGGGACTCCCGCCTCAACCGCGGTGGCATCAGCCCCGTCGAGCGCCTGCTGCAGCACAACCTGCTGGGTCCCGACACCATGCTCGGCCACTGCATCCACGTGACGCCCGCCGAGATGGATATCGTCAAGGAGTCCGGCACCTGGCTGGTCAACAACCCCGAATCCAATATGGGCAACGCCGTGGGCTGCGCTCCCGTGCTCGAGTTCTTCCGCCGCGGCATCCCCGTGTGCATGGGCACCGACGCCTACACCCACGATATGCTCGAGAGCCTCAAGGTCTTCCTGATCATTCAGCGCCACAACGCCGCCATGCCCAACGTGGGCTGGTGCGAGGCCATGACGATGCTGTTCGAGAACAACGCCAAGATGGCGAGCAAGTACTTCGATCGCAAGCTCGGCGTGCTCGAGGCCGGCGCTGCCGCCGACGTCATCGTCATGGACTACAAGCCCTTTACGCCGCTGAGCGAGGAGAATATCGACGGCCACATGCTCTTTGGCATGATGGGCAAAAACTGCCGCACTACCATCATCAACGGCCGCGTCCTGTACAAGGATCGCGAGTTCGTTGGCATTGATGAGGACAAGATCAACGCGTGGACCATGGCCGAGTCCAAGAAGCTCTGGAGCACGCTCAACGATCGCACCTACTAATTACAAGTAGATTCGCGCGCGTCGGATGTTTCGCCGCATCCGACGCGCTTATAGGCGACCTCCGCGGGGTCGCCGGCGCTGTGCTAGCGCTACACCGTATTTGCGCCCGCCGCGCGGTCTCGCCGGGCGTTACAGAGAGGAGCTCACTATGAGCGACATCATGAGGCCGATCCCGTTTTCGCAGCTGATGAACTGGATCATCGAGGAGCACAAGACCCAGGACGCCATCTTTGGCGTACGC
>CAKXKM010000062.1 GCA_934876235.1 Collinsella sp. AF02-46-1
CTTCCTCGGCCTGGCGAATGCGGTGCATCATGGTTTTTGCCACACGGACCGTCTCGGGCGCACCCAGCTTGAGCTGCTGCTTAAAGTGCGTCTCCTCAAGCGAGCTGTTGCGCTCGGTAAAGGTGTCGCACTCCAGCTCATCGTAGTGGCTCAGCAGGTGCTCTGCATCTTGCTGGGAGATGGCGGCATGCAGACGGTCGGCCTGCGCCACGGGGTACATGAGAATCGTCTGCGCATGTCCCTGCTTGGTCTCGAGCAGCAACATGGGCTGCGGCGTGTCGTCCCTAAAGCCGACGACGGTGCAGACTCCCTGACCCGGATGAATGACGTGTTGACCGATTGAGAACATGCTACCTCCAACTTATACGAATTTACGTATGTCTAGAATACCACGCTGACGTGCGGAAACCCTTACTTTATGCAGGAAAAGCACACAACTCCGATAGGTAAGAGTATTCGATAAATAGAACGGCTTATTCATACGTTTATGCATTTCTAGAGCGTGTATAAACAGCAGGCAAATCGCCAACTTTGTACCGCCACGCAAGAGCGGTAGTCATTTTTGTGCATATGCAATATCTATTAGCTTTACCCTGCGACAGTAGTTACCGCTTGTGATAGAGTGCTACAAACTCTGGCTTTTGCCCTACGAGTGACCAAGAGCTCGGGGGCTTTAACACAAGGAGGATCTATGCCCGAGAAGATTGAAGAGCTGGTACGCGCTGCGCTTGCTGCGGCCCAGGAGGCCGGCGACCTTTCCGCATTTGAACTTGACGATTGCGCTATCGAGCGACCGGCTGACACTTCTCATGGCGAGTGGACCTCCACCATGGCCCTGAAGTCCGCCAAGCTGGCTCACTGCGCCCCGCGCAAGATCGCCGAGGCCGTCGTTGCCCATATGCCCGAGGATCCCGCAATCGAGAAGGTCGAGATCGCCGGTCCTGGCTTCATCAACTTCTACCTCTCCGTCGCCGTCAAGAACGCCATCTTTGGTGAGGCCCGCGAGAAGGGTATGGACTTCGCTAAGTCCAACGTCGGCGGCGGCCTGAAGACCCAGGTCGAGTTCGTTTCCGCCAACCCCGTCGGCCCCATGCACATCGGCCACGGCCGCTGGGCCGCGCTGGGCGATTCGCTCTGCCGCGTTATGGACCACGCCGGCTATGAGATCCAGCGTGAGTTCTACATCAATGACCACGGCTCTCAGATGAACACCTTCGGCAACTCCATCAGCACGCGCTATATGCAGCTTGCCGACATCATCGCCAAGCAGGGCGTTGATATCGACGAGGCTCACAAGCTGCTGATCGCCGACCGTGACGCCTTTGTTGCCGACGAGAACGACGAGCACCCCGAGACCCATCCGTATCAGGACAACTTTGCCGAGACCTTGGGCAAGGACTCTTACGGCGGCGACTACATCATCGACGAGGCCGCCGAGTTCTGGCGCACCGACGGCGATAAGTGGGTCAACGCCGATCCTCAGGAGCGCATGGAGAGCTTCCGCGAGCGCGGCTATGTAAAGATGGTCGATAACATGCGCGACCTCTGCCACGCCGTCAACTGCGACTTCGATCGTTGGTACTCCGAGCGCTCGCTGTATGTGAAGGACACCGAGGGCGAGACCGCCGGCACCTCCGCCGTCGACCGCGCTTTTGAGAAGCTCGACAAGATGGGCTACCTCTACACCAAGGACGGCGCCCTGTGGTTCCGCTCCACCGATCTGGGCGACGACAAGGACCGCGTCCTGATCAAGTCCGACGGCGAGTACACCTACTTCGCCTCCGACGTCGCCTATCACTGGGATAAGTTCCAGCGCGTCGATCACGTCATCGACATCTGGGGCGCCGACCACCACGGTTACATCGAGCGCGTACGCTGCGTCTGCGACGCTCTGGGTTACCCCGGCAAGTTTGAGGTTCTGCTGGGCCAGCTCGTCAACCTGCTGCGTAACGGCAAGCCCGTCCGTATGTCCAAGCGCAAGGGCACCATGGTGACCCTGCAGGAGCTCGTCGACGAGGTCGGCTCCGATGCCGCTCGCTACACTCTCATCTCCAAGAGCTCCAACCAGATTGTCGACTTCGACATCGAGGCCGTTAAGAAGCGCGACAACTCCAACCCGGTCTATTACGTGCAGTATGCTCACGCCCGCGTGTGCTCCATCCTGCGCCGTGCCGCCGACGTTACCGCCGAGCAGGCCGACGAGATGGGCATGAAGGCCGTTGCCGCCAAGGCCATCGGTGAGAACGTCGATTACTCGCTGCTGACCGACCCGACCGAGCTCGCCCTTTCGCGCAAGCTCAACGAGCTCACCGACCTGATCGCCAGCTGTGCTCGCGATCGCGCTCCGTTCCGTCTGACCCACTTTGCCGAGGAGCTCGCCGGCGACTTCCACAGCTTCTACGCTGCCTGCCAGGTTCTGCCGAGCGAGGGCCGTCCCGTCGACCCCGAGCTTTCGCGCGCCCGTCTGGCAGCTTGCGACGCTGTCCGCGTGACGCTCGCCCTGGTGCTTACCCTCGTTGGCGTTTCCGCGCCCGAGCAGATGTAATCTGCGGGTCATTTGACCGTGTAGGTTTGGTTTAACTGAGCCCTATAAGCCCGATCTCCCACGGAGGTCGGGCTTTTTTCGCAAATGCCGACGTATTGACGAATTTGGAACTGCTGGAAATACGAAACTATGCCGGTTTACTACGATGAATTGAGAATTTCCAACCACGCCGGCTTTTCGCAAAAAAGCGCAAGGCATCTACCTGCGGTTTTAGTTCAACCGGTTTCGGAGTAGTCGCGGTTGAGCGATTCATCGTAGTAAACCGCCATAGTTTTGGCGGAGGCGGTCGGATTTGTGGGCGGTAAACCAAAGAGTATCCCTTTTGACTAGTCGTTTATGAACGTCCCCGATGACTAAGTTGCAGGTGACGGCGGTTGTGTTACACTAACGCTGCGTAGTTGACGCAATCATCTCGATACAGATCAATGATGTCCGTCGTTTTGAACGGAACTAGACTGTTTAGCCGCCCTGAAGGTTTATGCAGGGAGCATGTGATCACAGGGCTTGAAAAGAAAGTTGAGCAAACACTGTGTCTGATCAACAGCAAGAAAACGAAATAACGACGACGCAAGCCGCTCCCGCTGCACCGGTTGCGTCGGACCAGGTCGCGGCGCCCGCGCAAGCCTCGGCTCCCGAGACGCCTAAGGCTGCTTCGACGCCTGCGCCTGCAACTGGTGAGGAGGCTGCTCCGGCAAAGCCCATGCGTACGCGCCGCACGGCCAAGCCTACCGCTGACGGCGAGGAGGTCACCAAGCCCAAGCGCCGTACCACGCGCACGACGCGCGTCAAGCGCACCGTTGCAGCTGACTCCTCGGCGCCGATTTCCGATGAGGTCGCGCAGGCACGTGCGTTGGCGCAGATTAGCGAGGCTCAGGTGGTGCGCGCCCGCCGTCGTGCTGCCGAGCGCGAGGCCGCGGCTCTGACCGAGCTTGCAGCTCCGTCTGTGCCCGAGACGCCTGCCGCCACCGAGACCCCTGTCGCCGACCAGCCGACCGAGAAGCCGGTACCGCGCACACGCCGCCGCACGGCTGCTAAGGCCGAGCAGGTTGCTGAACAGGTAACCCCCGAGCTCACTGAGGCTTCGGTCCGTTCCGCGGCAGGGGAGGGCACATCGCCTGTTGAGCCCGCTGTGCCTGTCGAGGCCAGCGAAGTTCCCGTTGTCGATCCGGCTTTGCGCCCGCACCGTCGCGGTCGCAAGCCCAAGGCCTTTGTCGAGGCAGAGAAGGCCGCAGCAGCAGCCGCCGCCGCTCGGGATGCTGCGGCGACCGCCGAGTCTGCAACCGCTGCCGATGCACCCGTCCAGGATGCTACGACTTCCGAGGCCGCTCCCGCCGATGCCGAGCCCGCCGACGTCCGTCCCGGTCGCAGCCGTCGTACTGCTGCTAAGCGCACGTCCAAGGCCAAGGCTGCCAAGAAGGGTGCGTCCGAGGATTCTGCCGAGACGACCGCCGATGCGTCGACTGATGTCGCCAAGGCCCAGGACGTCGAACAGCCTGCGTCCGAGAAGCCCAAGCGCGGTCGTAAGAAGTCCGTTAAGGCCAAGGCGTCCGAGCAGCAGGATGTCGAAGCGCAGGTTGATTCTGGCGCCGAGGCCAATGACGCCGCCGCGGCCAATGTTGGCACCGCCGCAACCGATGGTGCCGCCCCCGCTGAGGGCGAAGACGGCACTCGTCCCAACCGTCGCCAGCACAAGCGCAACGACGAGCGCAACGAGCGTAAGGACGAGCGCAACAACGACCGTCGCAACCGCCAGCGCGATCGCAAGCAACGCAACAAGGAGCGTAATGCCGCTCCCACCGAGCCAACGCTTTCGCGCGAGGAGCTTGCGGCCATGAAGGTCGCCGAGCTGCGCGAGAAGGCAAAAGAGTTCGAGATCGAGACGACCGGCAAAAAGAAGGCTGAGCTCGTCGAGGAAATCTACGTCACCGCTGCGAAGGCCGAGGGCTTCCGCGACATCAAGGGCATTCTGCAGATTCGCCCGGACAGCTCCGGCATCATCCACGCCCATGGCTACATGAAGTCCAACGACGACGCCTTCGTGCCCGCCTACCTCATCCGCTCCGCGCGCCTGCGCACGGGCGACGTCATCGAGGGCTCGCTGCGTCCTTCGCGCGGCGGCGACAAGCGCGCCGGCCTCGCCAAAATCACGACCGTCAACGGTCTGGACCCCGAGCAGATTCGCAACCGTCCCAAGTTCGGCGACCTCACCCCGGTCTATCCCAACGAGCCGCTGCGCATGGAGCACGGCAAGGACTCTATTACCGGTCGCGCCATCGACATCGTGTCACCGATCGGCAAGGGCCAGCGCGGCCTGATCGTGTCCCCGCCCAAGGCCGGCAAGACCACGATCCTCAAGAAGATCTGCCAGTCCATCTCGATTAACAACCCCGAGGTGCACCTCATCTGCCTGCTCGTCGACGAGCGCCCCGAAGAGGTCACCGATATGCAGCGTTCCATCAAGGGTGAGGTTGTGGCGTCGACCTTCGATATGCCTGCCGACAACCACACCCGCGTGGCAGAGCTCGTCATCGAGCGCGCCAAGCGCATCGTGGAGCTGGGTGGCGATGTTGTGGTGGTGCTCGACTCCATCACGCGTCTTGCCCGTGCCTACAACTTGGCGGCGCCCGCCTCGGGCCGCATCCTTTCGGGCGGCGTCGATTCGGCGGCCCTGTATCCGCCCAAGCGCTTCCTAGGCGCAGCCCGCAATATCGAGAACGGTGGCTCGCTCACCATCCTGGCCTCTGCCCTCATCGACACCGGTTCCAAGATGGACGAGGTCATCTTTGAGGAGTTCAAGGGCACCGGCAACATGGAGCTTAAGCTCGACCGCGACCTGGCCGACCGCCGCATCTTCCCGGCTATCGACCCCGTTGCCTCCGGTACGCGTAACGAGGATCTGTTGGTCGACGAGCAGATGCGTCCGTTTGTCTTTGGTCTGCGTCGCATTCTTGCCGGCATGAACAACACCGAGCGCGCGGCCGCATCGTTTATTAAGGGTCTGAAGGGCACCAACACGAACCAGGAGTTCCTGGTGCGTTCGGCCAAAAAACACAGCGACTACGAGCAGACGTTCTAGGTTGTCATCCACACGCAACGATAGTCATCAATGCGATAGAGGGTCGGGGCTTTGAGCCTCGGCCCTTTTCCATAGCGCCGCTCCGCGCTTATTTTTGACCGTAAGACCGACGAGCAGCAGGTTTCCCGTTTCAATCCGACATCGTCGCTTGCAATCGGCAGGGCGGTTTCGCATAATAGCTTTTAAGCTTCGCGACGGAAAACGCAGATGAAACGAACCATATACCGTTGCTTTGGGGCATAGCCCCGCTTCATCTTCTCTCGCGCAGCCAACTGAATGATGCGATTTGGGTGCTGGAAGATGGGGAGAGCTCATGGCTTCTTCTGATGCAACACAACGAGCAGTCCTTGCCGGACTTTCGTGTGGGATCGGCCTTGCCGCTCCCGTGGTTATGTATGCCGCGACGCTGCCGTTTTCGTCGGTGAACGAGACGGTCGTGGCGGGTGCAGTTCCCTTCGCCGTGGGCGCGGTGGCGGGCGTGGGTATCTATGCCGCCTCGCTGGGTATCTCCGAGTATCGTGCGCAGCGTGAAGAGCGTCTGTTCCAGCCCGATGCCATGGGCGGTGCCGCCAATCTCAATCAGCATCAAAGCGAGTTCAAGACCGCCTCGATTCCAGCTCAGCAGCAGGATGCGACTCCATACGCTGCGGCTTCTGCTTTTCAGGCTCAGTCGGAGCAGTCTACCTCGGCATTCCTTTCCGGCCTGACCGGTGCGTTCCAACGCCGTCATGCCGACGATGGTGTCCCTACCATCGCTCGAGCCGCAGATGCCATGGACGAGGCCGAGGCTTGGTCCATGATCGACAGCATGCTCGACGACGATTCGCCGGTTAGCTGCGACCCTGCGCGCTCGCGCGACGTCTATCAAGTCGCCATCGACGAGCTCACCAACGGCGGGCAGACCGGCTCCTTCAATCGCGATGACATCGCCGCTGCGGCACGCGCCGTGTCTGGCTCCCAGGCCGCCCCTGCGGGCAGCACGGCGGCTTTCGTGGCACTCGTTGCCAACGCGGCAGCCAATAACGCCTGCAGCGCTACCTCGGCGGACGCGAACGCTTCTGCCGACAATTCGTACGTTGATGAAGCCATGGCCGCGGACGAGGAGGCCGTTGCCGCCCGCCGCGCCGCCGAAAGCTCGCTTTGGGGCGCTCCTGCCCAGCAGCAGGCGGCCGAGGCTGCGCCGTACATCGCAAACCTCGCCAGCATGCCTATCATCTCCGGTGTCGCGGACATCGATCTCGATGACCTCGATGAGCCTGCAGCCATCACCGCAACGATTGATGCCCAAGATCGCATCGACACCGGCGACCTTCCGGATGCCTCGCTTGAGGTTGATGTCCCCATGGCCGATTACTCGGGCCACGAGGACATGTGGGCCGCCGCCACCGCGATTCTGGACGAGATCGACGAGCCTGCTCCTGTTGCAGCCCCCGCTCCCGTCACTGCCCCTCAGCCTGCTGCACCCGCCTATGTCGGCCGTCACAGCGCTGTGTTCCCCGAGGATACTGCCCGCATCTCGCGCGAGAGCATCGAGCGAGCCGAGGCTATTGCCGCCGGCATTATGGAAAATCGTCGTCACGAGCGCGTCAATCAGATCCTCGAGGAAGAGATCGAGCGCCTGCAGTCCTCTACCGCCAAGCGTACGGGCCGTGCCTATCTGAGCGTTATCGAGGGCGGTACCGCCAGCTTCGCGCCGCTCCGCGCGGAGGCATAACTTCTGCATGGTTAAGATCAATCGAAAATGGGCGGTCGTGACCTGCCTGATGGCGCTCTTGATCTGGGGCAATTCGCTGGTTCCCGGCTCGGGGTCGGGCTCGCTGAGCCTAACGGTCATGGAAGCTATCCGCGGTTTCCTGCACGGTGTGGGACTTCCATATGCATGGGTGACCAACTTTGTTGTTCGCAAGTGCGCGCATTTTACCGAGTATATGGTGCTCGGCATCCTGGCAACGCATGCCTTTGATTATGAGGGGCGGCGCACCTTTGACGTGCTGCTGCCCACGGCGGTGTTCCTGCTGCTGATTCCTTCGATCGACGAGACGATTCAGCTTTTTGTGCCGGGACGCGCCGGCATGATCACCGATGTGATGATCGACTGCTGTGGAGCGGCAACGGGCGTTGTGCTCCGATATCTCTTACGGCCGCTGATGCGCGCCAAAAAAGCCGCCTAGGACGTATTGTTTGGTCCTAGGCGGCCTTTTTTATTTGAGGGCTTATATGAGGCGTGGTGGCGTCGTTCCGTAGGTCGGATTTGCCGGGCGCGCCACGCCCTGTGGGTGCGTCTGCTGCTGAAGCGCCTGTGCGCCCAGGGCCAGGCAGCCCATAATGCCCTGCTTGCCCTCGAGGCTGTTGTTGACGATATAGCTATCGATGTCGGCCATCTCGGGCGTGACGATGTAGCCGTTGAGCATCTCGGCGCACTTCTTGCGTGCGAGCGGCACGATGGGGGTGTGATCGGCCACGCCGCCACCGATGACGATCTTCTGCGGTGCGTAGCACAGGATGTAGGTCATGAGCGCCTGCGCCAGATAGCCGGCGAGCAGGCCCATGGCCTCCGGGTCATCGGCCATCTCTCCGGCGCTTTTGCCACCCCAGCGCTTTTTGACGCCGGGACCGGCGATGAGGCCCTCGAGGCAGTTGTCGTGGAAGGGGCAGCCGCTGTGCTCGCCGATGGTGTCGCGCGGGTCGCGCGTGACCAGGATGTGGCCGGCCTCGGGATGCATCATGCCGTGCACGAGCTTACCGCCCGAGAGCACGCCGGCGCCCACGCCGGTACCGATGGTCAGATACACCACGTCAGTGAGGCCCTGGGCGCAACCAAAGGTGACCTCGCCCAGGCAGGCGACGTTGACGTCGGTGTCGTAGCCGCAGGGAATATTGAGCTCGTTTTGGATGGTGCCCAGCAGGTCAAAGTAGCGCCATGCCGTTTTGGGCGTCTCCAGGATCTTGCCGTATTGGGACGAGGCAGGGTTGACTGCGGTGGGGCCAAAGGCGCCGATGCCCAGCGCGGCGATGTCCTTGTCGGCAAACCATGCGTTGACGGCCTCAACGGTCTCCTGCGGGGTCGTGGTCGCAATCTGCTCGCGTTCCAGGACCGTGCCGTCTGCATAGCCCGTGGCGCAGACCATCTTGGTGCCGCCGGCCTCGAGCGCTCCGATAAGCTGCTGCTCTGCCATAGTATTCCTCTCTGGACGAGTTGCTCCGTGACTAAAGTATAGCGCTCTAAAAAATAAATGAGGTCGCTATAAAAAGAAACCTCATGGCCCAACGGGTTCACGAGGTTTCTTTAGTGCCTTTAGTTACTGACCGTCCTTACCCGCGCGGGTTGATTTTATCACGTAGCGACTTGAGGTTCTCAAGCGCAGCGTTGAGCGTCTCGTCTCGCTTGGCAAAGTGGAAACGAATCAGATGGTTGACGGGCTCGCGGAAGAAGCTCGATCCGGGAACAGCGCCCACGCCCACCTTGGAGGCCAAATCCTCACAGAAGTCGAGGTCGCTGTCATAGCCAAACTCCGAGATATCCATCATCACATAGTAGGCGCCCTGCGGCACGTTGTGCTCAAGACCGATGCTATCGAGCCCCTGACAGAATAGGTCGCGCTTGGCGGTGTAGAGGTCGAGGACCTCCTGGTAATAGCTGTCGTCGAATTTGAGGGCGGTGACGACAGCTTCCTGCAGGGGAGCGGCAGCACCCACGGTGAGGAAGTCGTGGACCTTTTTAATGCGCTCGGTGATCTGGGCCGGGGCGATGGTGTAGCCCAGACGCCAGCCGGTGATGGAGTACGTCTTAGACAGCGAACTGCAGCTGATGGTTCGATCGAACATGCCGGGCAGCGTGGCCATATAGACGTGCTCGTGGGGCGCGTAGACGATGTGCTCGTATACCTCGTCGGTAATGCAGTAGGCGTCGTACTTTTTGCAGAGGTCGGCGATTAAGGTGAGCTCCTCGCGCGTAAAGACCTTGCCGCAGGGGTTGGAAGGGTTGCACAGGACGATGGCCTTGGGATCGTTGTCGCGGAAGGCCGCCTCGAGTGTCTCGCGGTCAAAGTCGAACGCAGGTGGGTTAAGCGGCACGTAGATGGGCTCGGCACCCGAGAGGATCGTGTCGGCGCCGTAGTTCTCGTAGAATGGCGAGAAGATGACGACCTTGTCGCCGGGGTTTGTGACCGTCATCATGGCGGCCATCATGGCCTCGGTGGAGCCGCAGGTGACCACGATGTTCTCGTTGGGGTTGATCGGCATGCCCATAAAGTGCTCCTGCTTGGCGGCAAGCGCCTCACGCATGGCCTGGGAGCCCCAGGTGATGGAGTACTGGTGATAGAGCGGCTTGGGGTCGCTGGCGATGGCGCTCAGGCTGTTGAGCAGCTGCGCCGGGGGATCGAAGTCGGGGAAGCCCTGCGACAGGTTGACGGCGCCATACTTATTGGAGATGCGCGTCATGCGGCGGATGACCGAATCGGTAAACGTTGCCGTACGGTTGGAGAGTTCTTTCATGCTTGTCCTTTCGAGCATTTGCAGTGGGGCAAGTTTACTCCTATGAAACCGGTGGGAATTGCTCGAAATGGTCTCGAAAAACTCTTTTCAAAATTCTTGAAAATTGGGGCTTGCATCGCGTGGCGTTCCTTGCAATAATAGTCGAGCGCGAAGCGCACAGGACACGGTGGGTGTAGCTCAGTTGGCTAGAGCGACGGGTTGTGGTCCCGTAGGTCGAGGGTTCGAGTCCCTTTACCCACCCCAGTTCTTGCTTCGTGTTGATATCGGGTCGTTAGCTCAGTTGGTAGAGCAGGGGACTCTTAATCCCAAGGTCCAGGGTTCGACCCCCTGACGGCCCACCACACGATATCTCCTCTAAAGTCCGCTACGACGGACTTTAGCTTTGGGTCGTTAGCTCAGTTGGTAGAGCAGGGGACTCTTAATCCCAAGGTCCAGGGTTCGACCCCCTGACGGCCCACCAAAGCATGTTAAGACGGTCAGCGAAAGTTGG
>CAKXKM010000063.1:0-3995 GCA_934876235.1 Collinsella sp. AF02-46-1
GAGGACGCCGGCGAGGAGTGGATCGTCTGGACCGCTGCCAACGACGTCATGGCTGTCTCCAAGGCACTCGAGGAGCAGGGCATCCAGGTCAAGGGCTCCGAGACCACCATGGTTCCGACCACCCCGACCGAGGTCTCCGGTACCGACGCCAAGAAGGTTCAGCGCCTCATCGACCGTCTCGAGGAGCTCGACGACGTCCAGGACGTCTACAGCACCATGGATATGACCGACGAGGTCATCGCTGCCCTCGAGGAGGAGTAGCGCCCGCGCGGGTTAAGCCGCGCATATCTGGGCATAATGAAACGAGCATGCAAGCCTCGTGGAATAGATGAGCCGGATCCGCGTGCGTACAGCACCGGACCCGGCTCTTTTATAATGATGCGAATTGTTTTCCATTCTGTGGATCGAGATTTGAAGGGAGCGCCGCATGCGCGTGCTCAAACGAGCCCTAGCGATCGTATATCTTGCCGCCGCCGTCGTGGCGCTGGGCACGCTTGTCTGCCAGTTTTGGGGGCCATATACCTACCGCTTTATGCTGCTGATGCGTGACCCCATGCCGCGCATTGTCGTTACAGTGTGCGGCGGTGTCGTGGCGCTTGGCGTGCTGGCGGTCTTCTTCCGCCTGATGTTTGCTCGCCGCGAGCCGTCCTGCGTGCATCCGGCAGGGGAGCGCAATATCGAGGTCACGCTCGCGGCTCTCTCCTCGTGTGCCCGCGCTGCTGCCGAACGCGATGACCGCGTGATGGTCGAGCATATCGAGGCGCGTGTTCAGGGTTCCGACGAATCGCACGTTCGTTTTAAGGTCGAAGCCATCGCGCTCGATGATAAAGACGTCGCTTCCCTTGCTACCTCGATGCAGCAGCGCATCGAGAAGGCCTGTGACACCATGCTCGGTACGCCGGGCACGACCGCGCGCGTCCGTTTTTTGCCGTCCAAGACTACCGTCCAGACCGTGGAGGTTTCCGGTGAGTGATACCAACCAAGACAAGACCGCCCGCATGCCGCGCCTGACGATCGATCAGAACGCTATGCCGGCAGGCGAGTCCGCCGACACCAAGCCCGAGGCCGGCGAGCAGCACGACAGCGCCGCCAACGACTTTGACGAGGCCATGGGTCTCATCAAAGGTACGGGCGCTGCTATCTGGAGCTACGCCGTGCGCCACCCCAACACTACGCTTGGCGCCGTCGCCGGCTTTATCCTCGCCGTGCTGGTACTTACGTTGGGCCTGTGGGACACGCTTGTCATCGCATTCTTTGTGCTGATCGGCGCCGTGATCGGCCAGATTCGCGACGGCGAGAACGGTATCGTTAACTTCTTCGGCCGTCTGTTTAGCGGCCGCTAACATGTATTCGACTGTCGCATCCGTGGCAGGCATAAGGAGGAACCATGGCTTTTAACACGAAGGTCGATGTGGCCGATACCGAGCTCGAGACGAACGAGGCCGTCGCCGCCGAGGCGGAGGACGTAACGCTCGAGGACGAGGCGCTCGTCGAGGCAGAGTCCGAAGACGAGGCGGACGAGGATGACGAGGAGGCGGACGAGTCCGAGGACTCGCTGACCTATTCCAACGGCGTGATTGAGAAGATCGTCGCCATGGCTACCCGCGAGGTGCCGCACGTTCTGGGCATGAAGGGCAACCTCATGCACTTTGTGCAGGAGCAGTTTGGTGCCGAGAACCTGACCAAGGGCGTGACGGTCGAGGTCACCGACGACAACCGCGTGGTCGTCAACATCTCGGTCATCATCGAGTACGGCGCCTATGCGCCTGCGATCTTTGACGACGTTAAGGCGCGCGTCACCGAGCGTCTTGCCGCGATGACCGGTCTTGAGGTGGCAGGCGTCAACCTGCGCATCGAGGATGTCATCACCCCCGAGGAGTACGAGCACCGTACCAGCCAGCACGAGTAACCTACCAAAAAGGGACAGATTTGTTTTGGTAGGTTTTATCTGCGAAAACGTTAAACGGCCGACCGCGCAAGTAAAAGCGTGGCCGGCCGTTTTCTATATGCCCTCGATGCGGTCATACCGCTCGTCTAACTAAGGGTTGCAATCTTCGCGTTCCGCGTTACCCTAATGGGCGCATTGTTTCCAAATTGTTAACGAGGGGTTGCCGTAATGGCCGACGAACACGAGACCGAAAGCAAGGCATGGGCGATTGAAGCCGCTGCGGCAGAGGCGGCGTCGCGTGCCGCCGAGGAGGTGCATCGTCCTCCGGTGGTGCCGATGGAGCGCGTGGTCGATCGCGATGTTATTGAGCAAGGCGAGCGCGCCGGCCGCAAGCGCAGCCAGGAGCCAGGCTTTCCGCGCTTTTTTGCCGAGCTCAACCTGGGCCTGATCCTCACGGCGTTCGCCATCGTGGCCTTTAAAACCCCCAATCACTTTGCCTTCGGCGGCACCTCGGGCGTGTCGGTCATTCTTTCCACGCTGTTCCCGACCCTGCCCGTCGGCGTCTTTATGTGGATCATCAACGCGGTCCTGGTCGTTCTGGGCTTTATCTTTTTGGAACGCAAGGCAATCCTTTGGAGCGTCTTTGCCTCGTTTGCGCTTTCGGCCTACGTCTCGCTGTTTGAGCTCTTCATTCCGACCGATGTCTCTCTGACGGGTGATATGTGGCTCGACCTGTGCTTTGCCGTCATCTTGCCGGCGCTCGGCAGCGCTATTGTCTTTGACATCGGCGCCTCGACGGGTGGCACGGACATTCTTGCCATGATCCTCAAACGCCGCACCACGCTTGAGATTGGCCGCGCGCTGCTGCTGGTCGATATCGGCATCGTGACCATCGCGGCTTTCCTGTATGGCCCGCGCGTCGGCCTGTACTGCGTACTCGGCCTGTTTGCCAAGACGCTTGTGGTCGATAAGGCCATCGAGAGCATTCACCTTCGTAAGGTCTGCACGATCATTTGCTCCGAGCCCCTTAAGGTCGAGGAGTTTATCGTCAAGCATCTCAACCGCACGGCAACGATCAGCCGTGGCTACGGCGCCTTCTCGGGCAAGTGCGTCACGGTGATCATGAGCGTGCTGAGCCGTCGCGAGGCAGTGCAACTGCGCCGCTATACCCGCGAGATTGACCCTGGCGCCTTCATCACCATCGTCGATAGCTCCGAAATCGTCGGCAAGGGCTTCCGCGGCACGAACTAGCGCGGACGCACCCTTCGAATCATTGAATAAGGCCACCTGCGTTGCAAATCGGTCATCTTGGGGTATTTGTCCCCACATTGGGCGATAATGATGTCAAAGACATCGTTTGCGATCCAGGTGATTCGCTCTAGATACGAAGGGATGATCTCGATGTTCTGTTCGCAGTGTGGCGCCCCCATGGGCGATAACGACAAGTTCTGCGGCGCGTGTGGTGCCCCCAATGCCGGTGCCGCAGCCTCTGCCCCTCAGGGTCAGCCCCAGCAGTTTGTTCCGCAACCGCCCGTGGCGAATGCGTCCAAGGGCTGTGTGGCTCAGGCGTTTGAGGATATGACCAAGACTCCGGGCGTGCTGCAGCGCGTGTGCCAGATTGCCTTTTTACCGGCGCTGATTTGTGTTGTGTCGGTACTCGTGCTGTTTATTCCCGTTATTGGCGGCATTGCAGCTGCCATCGGCTTTTTGGCAGCTTGCATTGCGAGCGTGTGTGGTTCCGGCTTTGGTATTGAGTGGGGTCGCGATCTGTCGCTCAAGGTTGATGACGGTATGGATCGTCCACTCATGCGTTCCACGTCGTTTGGCCTCGGAGTCTTTTCGAGCGTTATCTCGGTCGTGCTCGAGGTTATTGCTGCCATTCCCGTTATCGGTGTAGTGCTTTCGCTGGTGGAGAGCGTGGTAATTGGCGCCGCGGGCTCGTATTCGTATTACGGCTCTTATGCACTCGAGGCGGCGCTGTTTAGCTCGCTTGGCCTGCTTGTCCTGGCTATGATTGCCACGGCGGTCTTGGGGGTCTTCTTTAAGATGTTCGCCGACATTGCCGTGATGCACTTTGCGGTGACCGGTCGTGTCGAGAGCGCGTTTT
>CAKXKM010000063.1:4005-10550 GCA_934876235.1 Collinsella sp. AF02-46-1
CTCGATAAGGTCTGGGCGGCCTTTAAGCACAACAAGACCAAACTGTTCTGCGCTTCGTTCCTTCCCGAGTTTTTGACGGGCCTGGTCGCCAACGTTGTCACCTGGATCCTGACGTTCGTCTTTGGCACCATTGCCTCTGTCGGTATGTATAGCTACTACTACCGTCCTACGGCTATTGAGGCGCTTGTTACCGGCGGTGGCATCACGCTCGTATTGTTCTTGGTGCTGACGGCGTTTGTCACGGTATTCCTCACGGTCTTTGGCAAGATGCTCAAGCACCGTGCCGTTGGCTATTGGGTTGCGCGCTACGCAAGCGAGTGGGCCGACGAGGACAAGGACGACGTCCTGACTTTTGTGCTGCCGTTTGAGAAGAAGTCTGCTCCGGCTGGTTTTAGCGCCGACGCAGCGCCCGTATCCGATTCCGCTGCGGCGCCGGCGCCTGCGCCCGAGCCCGAGCCCGAGCCCGTGCCTGAGCCTGAGCCTGAGCCCGCGCCCGTGCCTGAGCCCGAGCCCGCGCCCATGCCGGAACCGGAGCCCGCGCCCATGCCGGAACCGGAGCCCGAGCCCATGCCGGAACCGGAGCCCGAGCCCGAGCCTGCACCAAGCTCCGACGAGGACCCGCAGGACGAGTAGCCCTGCCGCCTGCCATTTGGGGACGGGGTAGAAACGGTAGAAATGGCGCTTGACAAATGAGCGGGGGCGGACGTGTCGAAACGTCCGCCCCCGCTTTGATATCGCGATGTGGCTATGACTGCGAGATGGCCGCGAATCGACTACTCGCCGCGCTTCTCCTCGCGGCGAGCGGCGGCACGTGCATCGTGGATGCCCTTGATCGCGGCATGGCGTGCCGTGCGGGCGTCATGGATGGCGTCGCGAGCCTCGGCGGTCGTTGCCTTGGCAGAGCGCAACTTGGCGGCCAGGTCGGGGTTGGTTTCGGCGACCGCGGTGATCGCGGGGCCGTCGAGCTCCTCTTGCGTGGGCTCGGCCAAAAAGTCGATGGCATACTGGGCGGCCACCATGGAGCCCTTTGCCAGCACAGTCTCGTCGATCTTGTAGAAGCAGGAATGTTGGGCGTACGTGGCGCCAATCTTGGGGTTGCGCGTACCTACAAAGGCGAGCACGCCCGGTACACGGCGCAGGTACTCCGAAAAATCCTCGCCCGAAAGTGTGCCGCGATAATGGCCTTCGCCGGCTGCACCCAGGCACTTGACCACGGCCTGACGACAACGCTCGCTCGAGGCGGCATCGTTTTCGACCTTATAATTGGCGATGGTGTAGTCGGTGAGCTTTGCCTCGGCGCCCAAGGCGGCCGCGGTATGCTCCACGATGCGGCGCATGAGCTCCGGCATTTCCTCGTGGGTCGAATCTCCGTAGGTGCGCACCGTGCCGGCGAGGTAGGCCGTGCCGGCGATAACGTTGCGCGCGGTGCCGCCGTGCAGCTCGCCGACGGTAATGACGGCCGGCTCGTAGGGGCTGATCTCGCGCGAAACGATGGTCTGCAGGGCATTGACGATCTCGGCGGCCACCATAACGGCGTCGTGGCCGCGCTGGGGCATGGCACCGTGGCATGAGGTGCCGCGAACATCGATGCGGAACCAGTCGGTATTGGCCATGCGCGGTCCGGGCTCGCAGCTCACGGTGCCGGCGTCGACCTCACTCCAGATGTGCGCGGCGTAGGCGCCATCGACGCCGTCGAGCACGCCCGTGCCGATCATGAGTTTGGCGCCCTGGCCGTTTTCCTCACTGGGCTGGAAGACGATGCGGACTTCGCCGTGGATGTCGTCGGTCATATGGCGCAGGATCTGCAGCGTGCCGAGCATCATGGCGATGTGGCAGTCGTGGCCGCAGGCGTGCATGCAGTCCTCGTTGACGCTGGCGAACTCTTCGCCGGTCTGCTCGGTGACGGGCAGGGCGTCGATGTCGGCGCGCAGCAGGATGCGGCGGCGTGGCGTGCCGTCCTCGCGATAGGAGTCGGGCGCGGTGCCGCGAAGGGTCGCCACAAGGCCCGTCTTAAGGGGACGCTCGTAGGGGATATTCATGGCGTCGAGCTGGTTGGCGATGTCAGAAGTCGTGCGCTCCTCGGCAAGGCTCAGCTCCGGGTGCTTATGGAAGTGCCGGCGCTGCTTGATGATATAGGCTTCAAACTCGGTAGCGATATCTTTGATGGCTGCGGTGACGTCGTCAGCCGCTCGCACCTCGGTCGCCGCCATAATCTGCTGTGCCTTGGTCTTCGTCATGGTCGATTTGCTCCTTGCTGGGTTGATCGCAAAATCGTACAGGCTCTCTCCAGTATGCCACCTGCCGCTAGGGCTGGTAAAGTTGCCGTTTGCCGCTTGGGGTTTTGTTACAAGGGCGGGGGAGTACACTCGGGGGTGTTGAATTTCCTGCCAGAGATGGGGATGCCCATGCAACATATCGATCGGATTATCCGCTCCAAGAACGTCTTTACCGCGCAAGACGGCATCGATACCGCCCGCGAGCTGGCGATTGCCATCGCAGGCGACCGTATCGTCGCAGTCGGTGCGCCCGATGACGTGATTGCCGCCGCGCCTGCCGCCACGCCGGTTATCGACTACGGCGAGCAGTTTGTCTGCCCAGGTTTCCATGACGCTCATCTGCACTTCTTCCATACCTCGGTCGGCTCCTCGCCGTACATGCTCATGGATATGGGCACGTCCGAGGCGGCGCTGGTGCAACACGCGCTCGAGTTTTCCCAGGACCTGCCCGACGACGCTTGGGTTGTGACTCAGGGCTGGCGCGACTACCGTTGGGACCCGCCCGAGCATCCTAGCAAGGCGTCGCTCGATGCGGCATTCCCCGATCGTCCCTGCGTTATGTATTCGGGCGACGGGCACACGCTTTGGCTCAACAGCCGCGCACTCGAGGCGCTCGGCGTTACGCGTGACAGCGAGCCGCCAGCGGGCGGTGGCTACGACAAGGACGCAAGCGGCGAGCTCACGGGCATTGCTCACGAGGCGGCTGCCATGCAGCTGCTACCGCGCTGCCTTGAGTGGCTGGGGGAGGATCGCATTGCAAGCGCTTACGCCGATCAAATGAGGCGTATGGCCGAGCAGGGTATCACCTCGATCTGCGATATGTCGCTCATGCCCATGCCGGGTTGCGACTTTATTCGCGACGATGTTTACGACAAGCTGCAAGCCGCCGGCAAGCTGGGCATCCGCGCCCATCTCTTTCCCACGCTGCTGGATGACCAATCGCGCTTAGAAGAACTGCAGACCCGCTACGCGAACAACGCGCTGCTCTCGGCGCCTGGTTTTAAGCAGTTCTTCGACGGCGTGTCGAGCGAGCATACGGCCTATCTTACTGAGCCCTATACCAACCCGCGCTTCCCGGGCGACCAGGGCCGCCTGACGGTCCCTGTCGAGCGTATGCGCAAGTTGGTTTTGGCGGCAGCCGAGCGTGACCATACCGTGCGCATCCACGTTATCGGCGACGGTGCCATCCATGCCGCGCTGGATATCTTCGAGGAGGCGGCAGAGCTCTACGGCTTGCCCAAGCACGGCCACAATACGCTTGAGCACCTGGAGAATCTGCTGCCTCAGGACATCGATCGTCTGCGCAAGCTCAACGTCATTGCCTCGAGCCAGCCTTGCCACATCACGCTCGACCCGGGTGGCCCGGAGCGCGACCTGGGCATGGAGCGCAGCCGCATCATGTGGCCGTTTGCAACCTATAAGCAGCGCGGCATTCGCCAAGCCTTCGGCACCGATAGCCCCATCACAGCTGTTACCAGCATGAACGTGCTCTACACGGCTATCACGCGCCAGGACCCCAAAAGCCACTGGCCCGAGGGCGGCTGGCTGCCGAGCGAGCGCATCGATGCGGCAACGGCCCTGCGCAACTACACCCTGGGCAGCGCCTACGCGGCAGGCGACGAGCAAAACCTCGGCAGCCTAGAGCCCGGCAAATACGCCGACCTGGTAGTCCTGGACCAAAACCCGCTCACCATCGACCCCCAAGAGCTGCAAGCCACCAAGGTTCAGGCCACCTACCTGGCGGGCAACGTAATCTACGAGCGCTAACCTCATACCCCACTCATAAGGGGCACGTTTCAGCAACGTGCCCCTTTCTTATTCGCACCATCTGCATCGCCATTTTGCTGTACTGACTTTTTTGAAAACCGGGCCCGAATTAGTCAACCTGGCTCTCGGGGTGGACCGGAGGGCATGAAGTTTGTCGCGAGTTCCGCACGCAAAGGAAAGCACTTAATGTGCTTTCCGTCTTGCGCAGGACTGTAGAGCAGCAAACTTCATGCCCTCCGGTCCGCCCCGGGAGCCACCGTTAGGTTATCCACCGGCATTCAGAAAATCTAAGTGCCAAAAAATAAGATTTTTTGACTCCGTGTTGTATAACCCGCCATTCGTGGGTACCATTCAACGCGTACGCAAACAAAAAGGGTTAACCCGCGCGGCATGACCGCGCGGCCCACAAAGGAGGAAACAAGCATGTCGTCTTTGAAGCCGCTTGCAGATCGCGTCCTGGTCAAGCCCGACGAGGCCGAGCAGAAGACCGCTTCTGGTCTGTATATCGCCAGCAACGCTCAGGAGAAGCCGCAGCGCGGCACCATCGTTGCCGTTGGCGCCGGTAAGGTCAACGACAAGGGCGAGCGCATCCCTATGGACGTTCAGGTCGGCGACGTTGTCATCTACGGTAAGTTCGGCGGCAACGAGGTCAAGGTCGACGGCGAGAAGTATCTGCTGATGCGCGCCGACGACATCTACGCCGTCGTCGAGGCCTAGTCTCGTCAGAATCTCTGATTCGTCTTTGAACGCGCCCGCCGCATAGGACTCGGAAGCGGCGACGCGAGTCACATTTCTTTTGGAGGATTACCTACCATGGCAAAGAACATTACGTTCAACACCGATGCCCGCGCCAAGCTCGCCAAGGGCGTCAACACTCTGGCCGACGCCGTTACCGTCACCATGGGCCCCAAGGGCCGTTACGTCGCTCTGCAGCGCACGTTCGGTGCCCCGACCATCACCAACGACGGCGTTTCCGTCGCTAAGGAGATTGAGCTCGAGGACAACATCGAGAACATGGGCGCTCAGCTGGTGAAGGAGGTCGCCACCAAGACCAACGACACCGTGGGTGACGGCACCACCACCGCAACCCTGCTCGCTCAGGCTATCGTCAACGACGGTCTGCGCAACGTCGCCGCCGGCGCCAACCCGCTGGCTATCCGTCGCGGCATCGACAAGGCCGTCAACGCCGCCGTCGCCGAGATGAAGAAGCAGGCCAAGCCGGTCGAGACCAAGGAGCAGATCGCTTCTGTCGGCACCATCTCCGCTGGTGACCCCGAGGTCGGCGAGAAGATCGCCGAGGCCATGGAGGTCGTGGGCAAGGACGGCGTCATCACCGTCGAGGATTCCCAGACGTTCGACATCACCATCGACACCGTCGAGGGCATGCAGTTCGACAAGGGCTATGTTTCCGCTTACTTCGTCACGGACAACGACCGCATGGAGGCCGTGATGAAGGATCCGTACATCCTCATCACTGACCAGAAGATCTCCAGCGTTCAGGACATCATGCCTGTTCTCGAGGCTGTCCAGCGCGCCGGCCGTGGCCTGCTCATCATCGCTGAGGACATCGACGGCGAGGCTCTGCCGACCCTCGTCCTCAACAAGATCCGTGGCGCTCTCAACGTCTGCGCCGTCAAGGCCCCGGGCTACGGCGATCGCCGCAAGCGCATCCTCGAGGACATCGCAGTCCTCACCGGTGGTCAGGCTGCTCTGGACGAGCTGGGCGTGAAGGTCGCTGACATCACCGCCGATATGCTCGGCACCGCTAAGTCCGTCACCATTTCCAAGGACAACACCGTTGTCGTCGGCGGCGCTGGCTCCAAGGAGGCCATTGACGCCCGTATCGCTCAGATTAAGGGCGAGATGGAGAACACCACCTCTGACTTCGATCGTGAGAAGCTCCAGGAGCGCCTGGCCAAGCTCTCCGGTGGCGTTGCCGTCATCAAGGTCGGCGCTGCTACCGAGTCCGAGCTCAAGGAGATCAAGCACCGCGTTGAGGATGCCCTGCAGGCTACCCGCGCTGCTGTCGAGGAGGGCATCGTCGCCGGCGGCGGCGTCGCCTTCATGGACGCTGCTCCTGCACTCGACGCTGTTGAGCTCGACGACCCCGAGGAGAAGATCGGCGTCGACATCGTCAAGAAGGCTCTGACCGCTCCGGTCGCCACCATCGCCAAGAACGCTGGCTTTGAGGGCGCTGTCGTGGTCGACAAGGTTGCCGAGCTGCCTGCTGGCCAGGGTCTCAACTCTGCCAACGGCGAGTGGGGCGACATGATCGAGATGGGCGTCCTCGACCCCGTCAAGGTCAGCCGCGTCACCCTGCAGAACGCTGCTTCTGTCGCCAGCCTGATCCTCATCACCGAGGCTACCGTCTCCGATGTCCCCAAAAACACTCAGCTTGAGGACGCTATCGCTGCTGCCACCGCTGGTCAGCAGGGCGGCGGTATGTACTAAGGCCGACAAGGTCTAGAACTCCCACCGGGAATCCGGGGGCGGGGGGGGGGG
>CAKXKM010000064.1 GCA_934876235.1 Collinsella sp. AF02-46-1
GCCCCGGCGATCCTGCGGGAGTTAAATCCCTTTAGAACTTGTTGTGGAAGGTACGCGAAATGACCTCGTCCTGCTGCTCCTTGGTGAGCGTGTGGAAGTTCACGGCGTAGCCGGAAACGCGAATGGTCAGCTGCGGGTACTTCTCGGGGTGAGCCTGAGCGTCGAGCAGCGTCTCACGGTTGAAGACGTTGATGTTCAGGTGGTGGCCACCCTTCTCGGCGTAAGCGTCGAGCATGTGGACCAGGTTATCGGCCTGAGTCTCGGAAACTTCAGAAACCTTCATAATGTGTCTCCTTCGATCGATAGTCGCCGGCCGAAACCGGCGCACTAATCAGTAATCGTTATTGTTAGTATAGCACTAACAATAGTTACTCGCCCAGCTGATCAAGGTCGATATCGCCAAAGAACACCTGGTCCTCCTTGCCGAGCGCACCCGGGATGATGGAGAAGGTGTTGGAGATGCCGTCCTGAGCATCGCGGAACGGGAGCTTGGAAACCGAAGACAGCGAAGCGATGGCGCCGTGGCTATCGCGCTTGTGCATGGGGTTAGCACCCGGGGCGAAGGGCTGGCCAGCCTTGCGGCCATCAGGCGTAGAACCGGTCTTCTTGCCGTACACGACGTTGGAGGTGATGGTCAGAACCGAGGTCGTGGGCACGGAGTTGCGGTAGGTGTCGTTCATGCGGATGTACTCCATGAACTGGTGCACAACGTCGTGAGCGATCTGGTCGACGCGGTCGTCGTCGTTACCGTACTTGGGGAACTCGCCCTCGGTCTCGAAGTCGACAATGATGCCGTTCTCGTCGCGGACGGGGTGGACCTTGGCGTACTTGATGGCGGACAGGGAGTCAGCCACGACGGAAAGGCCAGCAATGCCCGTAGCGAACCAGCGGTGCACGTGCTTGTCGTGCAGAGCCATCTGGATGCGCTCGTAGCAATACTTGTCGTGCATGTAGTGGATGATGTTCAGCGAGTTGACGTACACGCCAGCGAGCCACTTCATCATGTCGTTGTACTTGGCCACAACGTCGTCGTAATCGAGCGTATCGCCCTCGACGGCGCGATACTTGGGGCCGACCTGCTTCTTGGAGACCTCGTCAACACCGCCGTTGAGTGCGTACAGCAGGCACTTGGCCAGGTTGGCGCGGGCGCCGAAGAACTGCATCTCCTTGCCGATGCGCATGGAGGACACGCAGCAGGCAATGCCGTAGTCGTCGCCGTGGTAGACGCGCATGAGGTCGTCGTTCTCGTACTGAATCGAGGAGCTGGCGACAGAAGTCTTGGCGCAGAACTTCTTGAAGTTCTCAGGCAGACGGGTCGACCACAGAACGGTCATGTTGGGCTCGGGGCTGGTGCCCATGTTCTCGAGCGTGTGCAGGTAGCGGTAGCTCATCTTGGTAACGAGCGTACGGCCGTCAACACCCATGCCGCCGATGGACTCGGTGACCCACTGCGGATCGCCGGTAAACAGGGCCTGGTACTCGGGGGTACGGGCAAACTTGACCATGCGGAGCTTCATGATGAAGTGATCCACGAACTCCTGGATCTGCTCCTCGGTGAAGGTACCGTTGGCAAGGTCGCGCTCAGCGTAGATGTCGATGAACGTGGAGGTGCGGCCGATGGACATAGCGGCGCCGTTCTGCTCCTTAACGGAAGCGAGGTAGGCGAAGTACATCCACTGGATGGCCTCCTGCGTGTTGGTAGCAGGGTTGGAAATGTCGAAACCATAGGTCTCGGCCATCATCTTGAGCTCGCCGAGGGCGCGGATCTGCTCCTGCAGCTCCTCACGATCGCGGATGTTGTCGGCGGTCATGACCGTCGGGGTGGAAGCCTTCTGGGCCTCCTTGTCCTTGATCAGGTAGTCGACACCGTACAGGGCGACACGACGGTAGTCGCCGATGATGCGGCCGCGGCCATAGCCATCGGGCAGACCGGTGATGATGTGGGCCGAACGGCAGGCGCGCATCTCGGGGGTGTAGACATCGAAGACGCCGGCGTTGTGGGTCTTGCGCTCGAAGGTGTAGCGCTCGACAACGTTCTCGTCGATCTTGTAGCCGTGCTGGCTGGCAGCCTGGCAAGCGATGCGGATACCACCGTTGACGTGCAGCGCGCGCTTGAGCGGCTTGTCGGTCTGGAGGCCGACGATGGTCTCCTTGTCGCGATGGGCGTTATCGATGTAGCCAGCGGGGTGGCTCACGATACCCGTGACGGTCTTGGTGTCCATATCGAGGACGCCGCCCTGCTCGCGCTCCTTGAGCAGCAGGTCGAGAACCTCGCCCCACAGCTCCTTGGTACGCTCGGTCGGGCCGGCGAGGAACGACTCGTCGCCCTCGTAGGGGGTGTAGTTCTTCTGGATGAAGTCTCGGACGTCAACCTCTCCCGTCCAGATGCCTTCCTTGAAGCCTTCCCATGCCTCCTGCATTGTGTAACCACGCTCCTAGTTACGTGTAATGCGGCGCTCTCTCACACCGCTGCTTATTGAATTCTTGAATTATCGGCTTGCACTACCGGCTTCTTCCGTTCTTCACCACACATTGGTACAGGGAAAAACGTTTGTCCACCTTGGAACTGCAACCCAAAACCCAAGATTTCACCCGTTTGAGAAGGATAACATAGCCACCCCCTTCATCAGGGCTGTTATATGTTTCTTTTTTTATACCATTAGGGCGTTTTTAACAAATCCGCAGGAAATGCGAGCGCGAGCAACTACCGTTCACCGATTTGTTTGGTATATTTCCTTGCCTTTGTACGACGTTCACTCTAGCTGTTATGCCAGTTTTAGCAGGGTAAAGTGCCCCAGAGACCTCGCAGAAACTGCAGGGCGGCCACGGGATTTCCCCCGGGACCGCCCTGTGGCATGGTTAGTTATTTAGCTTTGATTGCCGCTTGGCATTAGGCGGCTGCGGCGGCCTTGTCGGTCGTTGCCTTGCTGTGGCCCTGACCCTCAAAATGCTTGTAGCACCAGCTGGTGACCAGCGGGGTCAAAATGGCCGTCACGATAGCACATGCTGCAACCTGCGCCGTAGCCGTCGCGAGCACCGCGCCGCCGTACATGGCCTCGTTGACGCTTGCCATGGCAGCAGGCGTGGCCACATTGGCTCCGGCGCAGCTCGAAATGGCCGCACCTGCGACACCCGTACCGCCCGTGAGCTTATCGACCGCGATGACGGGAATTGCAAAGACTACCGAGCAGATCACGCCGAGCAGGATGCCGGGAAGACCACCGTTGATAAGCTGGCCAAAGGTCATGGTCGAGCCCATGGCAAAGAAGACGAGCACGATGATGGCGGAAAGTGCCGGTGCCATCATCTTCTTAAAGCTCGGGAAGAGGTTACCCAGAATAATGCCGACGACGATCGGCAGGATGGCGCCCACGAGCGACCAACCGATCGGAGCCTGACCGGCAGCGCCGAGCACGATCATCGTGACCGGAGGGCCGACAACCAGCGTGGTGATTGCGACGGCACCACGCTCGGCCTCATTGCCCATGGTGCCCATCAGACCAGCGTACATAGCGTTGTTGGCGCCGGTGCAAGCGGCCAGCATCACCATGGCAGAGATGCCAAACAGGTTGTCGTTGAATACATAAAGGATGAGCAGCGACACGGCAACGACCACGATCTGCTTGACGGCGATGATGATGGCGCCGCGGGCAGCGGCGGCAGGAGCGCTCTTAAACGAAATCGTCGTACCGACGATGAGCAAAAAAGCGCCAACAAGCGGGCCTGCGCCCTGCTGGGTCATGCCGAGCGTAAAGCTGCCGAGCGTTTTGAACAGGTCGGGGAACAGCGTGTTGAGCAGGCAGCCCAACAAAAGCGGCACCAAAATATTGGCACCCGGGATGGAGGACATCTTAAAGAACGGCTCCTTTGCCGCCGGCGCCTCCACCGCAGTCGATTCACTCATATATATCTCCTTTGGATGCATGCGAATCGTAGCCGCACGCGCCTATGTCAGAAAGAAGGCGACGGTCCCGAGTCGCAGGAACCGTCGCCGAATAATCGTCGTGGGGTATTACCCGTCCAGGACGATGCCGCCGTCGCAGTCGCCGATCTCGCCGTTCACGAAGCTGGCGAGGTCGGAAGCGAAGAACAGCACCATCTGCGCAGGCTCGCTGGCCTGGGCGGCGCGGCCCAGAGGAATACCGTTGATGATGCGCTGAGAGTTCTCGTCAGAGAGAATCGAGGTCATATCGGTAAGGGTAAGTGACGGGCACACGGCGTTGCAGCGGACGCCAAACTTGCCGCCTTCCTTGGCGACTGCCTTGGTTAGACCGTTAACACCGGCCTTGGAGCTGGCGTAGGCGGCTGTGCCGAGCAGGCCGCCACCGATCTTGCCCGCAACGGAACTCACGTTGACGATAGTGCCGGCATGGGCCGCCTTAAAGTGCGGATACACGGCGTTCATCATAGTGAAGGTACCGTTGAGGTTGATGTCGATGGTGCGACGCCACTCGGTGTCATCAATCTCGTCGAATTTCTTGGTGCTGATGACGCCAGCGCAGTTGATCAGGATGTTGGTTTGCGGCAGGTCCGTAAAAATCTGCTCGACGGTCTCACGCGCCTTAGGCGCATCGGCAACATCGAGCTGATAGAACTTGTTGCCCTCGCCAAGCTCGGCCACAGCGGCCTCGCCCTTGGCAGCGTTCCTTGCGATGAGCGCGACGTGTCCGCCGCCCGCGACGATGCCCTTGGCGATCTCGAGGCCAATGCCCTGAGTGCCACCCGTGACAATCGCGGTCTTGCCCGTGAAGTCAAATGCCATGACTCCATCCCCCTTTATATAAGGTGTCTCCTTGCGGGAAGTTGGAGCATCGCACGTGGCGATAAATGAGTCCCAGTCGTCATGGTGGTGACAACCCCTCGCCTAACCGCGGGCATAATAGTTCTTTGAAACGCTTCAGCAATTGAATTTTTTAACTCTTTATGCGCTCTTTATATTGCCCACTGCATGAGGCCCGAATATGCGGGTATCATCTTTCACCGAAAATAGTTTCTAGTGTTAGGGGTTTTCGGTGGAAGATACCGATTTCCATGAGCTTGGGCGTCAGCTCTTAACTGAGTTTGGCAGCATGCATCATCGCATTTCACGCTCTGCGGACAAAGCTCTCGGCGGCGAGATGGCTGTCATGCGCGCCCTCATGCTCGCTGGCGGTTCGCTCACGCCGAGCGAACTCGCAAATCGCGCCTGGGTCTCGAGTGCCCGCATCGCCAATATCTTACGCACTCTCGAAGCCAAGGGCTGGGTCGAGCGCGAGCACTCAAAGACCGACCGTCGTCGTGTACACGTCACAATGACCGATAAGGGATTCCAGAATCTCGAAATCAAACGTCGGGAATTCGAGGAGCGCACCGCGGCCTTCCTCGAGCAGCTCGGCGAAACAGATACCCAAGAGATGGTGCGCCTTCTAAGGCGTTTCAACGAAATTATCGACCGCAATCAAGAAAGGAGAGATGCCGAGTGAGGATTCTCAAGCTCTTTAAAAAGCATGTCCTGGCACTGTTCACAGCTATCGTACTTATCGTAATCAGCTGCAACGCCGATCTGGCACTGCCTACCTACATGAGCGACATCGTCGACGTGGGCGTGCAGCAAGGCGGCATCGCCTCGCCCGTGCCCGACACCATTCGCGCCGAATCGCTCGACGACCTCGAACTCTTTATGAGCGCCAAGGATGCCAAGACGGTAGAGGCTGCGTTTGGCAAGGCGGACAAGAACGGCATCCGCACGTACAAGGGCACCGAGGACGAGCGCGCCGACGGCAGCAAGATTGCCGACATCATGAGCCTGCCCGAGACCGTCGTCCTTTCGCTCAACCAAGGCATCGATGCCAGCTCCATGGGCGACATGATGGGCGCGTCCAGCGAGAAAGACAACAGCGACCCCCAGGCCATGCCCACCCCCGAGCAGATGGCGGCAATGACGCCCGAGCAGCTCGCCGAGATGCAGCAGAAGGCCGCAGCGGCGCAGAACATGCAAAAGCAGATTGATGCCGACGGCGGCAAGATCACCATGAAGAGCCTGCGTCTAGGCGTTGAAGGCGGCCTCATCGACCAAGGCAAGCTCGTCGAGGGCGCCAACGAAATGGCGGACAAAATGGGCTCCATGTCGGGCTCCATCGTGACCCAACGCGCCGTGAGCTATGTACAGGACGAGTACAAGGCGCAGGGTATCGACCCCGCCGACGTGCAGAACGCCTACTTGGGCCGCATGGCGACCACGATGTTTGGTCTGTGCCTGGTGTCGCTCGTCGCCACCATCCTGACCGGCGCCGTGGCCTCACGCACCGCCTGCTCCATCGCCCGCGACCTGCGCCGCGAGACCTTCAACAAGGTTATGCACTTTTCGCCAGCAGAGGTGGGCAAGTTTAGCCAGGCCTCGCTCATCACCCGCTGCACCAACGACATTCAGCAAATTCAGATGGCAGCAACCCTGTTTATCCGCATGTGCCTCATGGCGCCTGTCATGGGTATCGTCGCGGTCATGCGCGTCCTGGCCAACCACACCGGCCTGGAGTGGACCATCGCCGTGGCCATTATCGCGGTCTCGGCCGTCGTCGGCGTGCTTATGGGCCTCACCATGCCCAAGTTCAAAAAGATGCAGAGCTTTGTGGACCGTGTGAACCTTACCGCCCGCGAGCTGCTCGACGGCCTTATGCCTATCCGTTCGTTCAACCGCGAGGAGCATGAGCTCGAGCGTTTTGACAAGGCGTCGCTCGACCTGATGACCACGCAGCTCTACACCAACCGCGCCATGAGCTTTATGATGCCGCTCATGATGCTCGTCATGAACTGCATCACCGTGCTTATCGTCTGGTTTGGCGCCCAGGGCGTGTCCGACGGCGTGATGCAGGTCGGCAACATGATGGCGTTTATCTCCTATACCATGCAGATCGTCATGGCGTTTATGATCCTCACCATGGTTTCGGTCATCCTGCCCCGCGCCGAGGTCGCAGCCGAGCGCGTGGAAGAGGTCATCACCTGCCCCACGAGCATCAACGACCCTGCCTCGCCCAAACTGCCCGCAGCCAGCGCGCCGCGCGGTGAGCTCACCTTCCGCGACGTGAGCTTCCAGTACCCCGATGCCCGCGCCGATGTCATCAGCGGTGTGAACTTCACCACGCACGCCGGCCAGATGCTCGGCATCATTGGCTCCACGGGCTCGGGCAAGTCCACGCTCGTGCAGCTGATTCCGCGCCTGTACGACGTCACGGGCGGCAGCATTTCGCTCGACGGCATCGACGTGCGCGACATGACCCTTTCCGATCTTCGCCGCCGCATCGGTTACATCCCGCAGCAGGGGCGCCTGTTCTCGGGCACCATCGAGAGCAACCTCAAGTTTGCCAGCGACATGGTAAGTGACGAGGATATGCGCCAGGCAGCACGCGTAGCCCAGGCGGAAGACTTTATCGCCGAGCGCGAGGGCGGCTACGACTCCCCCATCAGCCAGGGCGGCTCCAATGTCTCGGGCGGTCAGCGCCAACGCCTGGCCATCGCCCGCGCGTTGGCCAAAAAGCCCGAGGTCGTGGTGTTCGATGACTCGTTTAGCGCCCTCGACTACAAGACCGATGCGCGCCTGCGCGAGGAGCTTGCCAAAAACGTCACCGACGCCGCGCTCGTGGTCGTGGCCCAGCGCATCGCGACCATCATGCACGCCGACCAGATCATCGTGCTCGATGACGGCCACGTAGTGGGCACCGGCACGCACGAGGAGCTGCTGCGCAGCTGCCCGGCGTACCTGGAGATCGCACAGTCGCAGCTTTCCGCCGAGGAGCTGGGGCTTACCCAAGAAGAGATTGAAGCCGTTATGGAAGGAGGCGAGCGCTAATGGCAGACGAGACCAAGACTCAGATTCCCAAGCCCACCCGCCAGCGTGGTCCCATGGGCCGCATGGGCGGCATGGGCCGCGGCGAAAAAGCCAAGGACTTTAAGGGCACCATGAGGCAGTTGCTCGGCTATATCGGCCAGCACAAGATTGCCGTGTTTGCCGCCGTCGCCTTTGCCGTGTGCTCGGTCATCTTTAATATTGTGGGGCCCAAGGTGCTCGGCCAGGTTACCACCAAGCTGTTCGAGGGCCTGGTTGCCAAGGTCAACGGTACCGGCGATGTCGACTTTACCTGGATCGCCAAGACGCTCGGCTTTTTGCTCTGCCTGTACCTGGCGAGCTCTGCCTGCAGCCTGATCCAGGGCTGGCTCATGACCGGCGTCACGCAAAAGATCTGCTACCGCATGCGCAAGGAGATCGCCGCCAAGATCGCTGTCGTTCCGATGAGCTACTTCAACGGCCACAGCAAGGGCGACGTACTCAGTCGCATCACCAACGACGTCGATACGCTCGGCCAGTCGCTCAACCAGAGCGTGACGCAGCTCATCACGTCTGTCACACAGATTATCGGCGTGCTCGTCATGATGCTGTCGATCAGTCTGCCGCTCACCGGCGTCACCGTGCTCACGCTGCCGGCTGCCGCGATTATCCTGACCGTGATGATTCACTTCTCGCAGCCGTACTTCCGCGAGCAACAGCAAGTCCTGGGCACCGTCAACGGCATTATCGAGGAGGACTTTGCCGGCCAGAACGTTATTCAGGTGTTCGACCGCGCCGAGGCCTCAATCGAGGAGTTCGACCGTCAAAACGACCGACTGTTTGTGAGCGGTTGGCGCTCGCAGTTCCTGTCGGGCCTGATGATGCCGCTTATGAGCCTGGTGGGCAACATGGGCTACGTGGGCGTCGTCGTGGTGGGCGCGCAGCTCGCGCTGACCGGCAATGCCACGCCTGGCGATATTCAGAGCTTTATCCAGTACGTTCGCAACTTTACGCAACCCGTGCAGCAGCTGGGCAACGTGAGCAACACGATGCAGTCGATGGCCGCCGCCACCGAGCGTGTCTTTGAGTTCTTGGCCGCGCCCGAGGAGGAGCAGAAGGCCGACGCGCAGATCCCCGAGAAGCGCCCCGGCCACGTGGAATTTGACCATGTCAAATTTGGCTACACACCCGACAAGACCATCATCCACGACTTTAGCTGCGAGGCGCAGCCCGGCCAGACCATCGCCATCGTCGGCCCCACCGGCGCTGGCAAGACCACGCTCATCAAGCTGCTGCAGCGCTTCTACGACGTGGACGGCGGCTCGCTGCGTGTCGAGGGTGTCGACGTGCGCGACTGGGATCGCGCGGCGCTGCGCGACGAGTTTGCCATGGTGCTGCAGGATACCTGGCTGTTTAACGGCACCATCCGCGAGAACATCCGCTACGGACGCCCCGACGCGAGCGATGCCGAGGTCGAAGCCGCTGCACGCGCCGCACGCTGCGACCACTTTATCCATACGCTCGCCGGTGGCTACGACTTTATGATTAACGAGGAGGGCACCAACCTGTCGCAGGGTCAGCGCCAGCTCGTGACCATCGCCCGTGCCATTTTGGCCGACCGCCCGGCGCTGATTCTGGACGAGGCGACCTCCAACGTCGATACCCGCACCGAGGAGCTCATCCAGCGCGCCATGGATGCACTGATGCAGGGCCGTACCAGCTTTGTCATCGCGCACCGCCTGTCCACGATCCGCAACGCCGACGTGATCTTAGTAATTCGCGACGGCGACATCGTCGAGAAGGGCACGCACAACGAGCTGCTCGCCCAAGGCGGCTTCTACGCCGACCTGTATAACTCGCAGTTCGACGAAGCGGCGTAGAATCGACCGCAGAGAGCGGATGACGCCCGAAAGCGGGGGCGCAGGGCAACCTGCGCCCCCGCTTTGTGTCCTTCGAGCCTCGAAACGCCTTCCTTGAGACCTCATTGACGGCGCCTTCCAGACCCCGTGGTCAAAAAAGGGCAAATGTGAGTACTGCAACCTTTTTAGTAACAGCCAAAACAGTCCCAAATGCCGTCCTCACGACTTGCACGCGCTCCTAAATTGATCAAACAGCCCTATAGCAGACTTATATGCGTTGATGTTAATGAACATATTTGCTGTTATGTCTATTATCTTATGCCGGCAATATGGCACTACGATAGCAACAGTACTCATATTTGCCATTTTTTGCCCACAGGGTGTTTCCCGGAGAACCGACAACAGCCATAGGGTCCCGCGTGGCGCCACTCCCCCGGTATACACCGACGTTTCCCCAGATAAAACCTGCCAAAATAAACCTGTCCCTTTTTGGCAGGTTTTGCTTGCACTTTAGCGTGCGACAGCGGATAATGCCGAGCACTCGACAATACGCTTATTGCTCTTTCTATAGATTGAGGAGGCCCCTATGGCCATGGAATTCAAACGCAGGCTGCCGATCCCCATGGAGATCCGCGAGGAAATGCCGCTTTCTGCCGAGCTTACCGCCAAAAAGCAGGCATTTGACGCCGAGGTCGCCAAAGTCTTTACCGGCGAGGACGCACGCAAGGTGCTCATCATCGGCCCGTGTTCTGCCGACCGCGAGGACTCGGTGCTTGAGTACATGAACCGACTGGCCAAGACCGCCGAGGAGGTCAAGGACAAGCT
>CAKXKM010000065.1 GCA_934876235.1 Collinsella sp. AF02-46-1
CCGCAAGGGCGAGCAGCTTCGCCGCGACGGCGCGCCCGCGCGAGGGGACCGCCGTGAGGTTGGCGAGGCGCCCGGCAGCGCGCTCCTCGTCCACGGCGAGCCCGCAGACGATGGCGGACATGAGCGGCATGAGGGCGCCGAGGACCTGGGCATAGGCGTCCGCGCCCAGCGCCGGGTCCCATCGGGCTACTGAGAAGTACTCGCCGCAGGCAAGACCGGCTGCCAGGCCGCAGACGAGGTGCACCGCCGTGAGCGGGGAGCGTGCCAGGCGCAGGGCCTCGGAGAGCAGGGCCCGCGAGAGAGTCATGCGCGGCGTCGGGTCGGAGAGTCGCGTCACGGCCATCACCTCTCCTCGGAGCGCGCGAACCAGGCCGCGCCCGCCGCCGTGAGCGCGGCGAACGCGAGCGCGCAGACCGCAAGGCCCGCCAGCGTGAGCATGCCATCCGCCGCGAGCGCCCCGCCGAGCGCCATGTCCGCCGCGAGTGGCTCGCCGCTCGGCAGCACGGGGATGAAGCTCGTGGGGATGACCATGCTCGCCGACGGCGGAAAGAGCTGCGGCAACGGCACCAACGACCAGGCGAACCCACCCACGAGCTGCGCGACGAGCGGGCAGAAGATGCCCGCGAGCATGCCGAGCCGCACCGTGAGAAAGAGCCCTGCGGGGATCATCCACGCCGCGGTCACCGTGTTGACGAGCGCGCAGAAGAGCATCGTGAGCGTACCCGCGGCCGTGAGGCCCTGCGAGGAGAACGCCGATCCCGCGAGGTAGATGCCGAAGACCACGAGGTTCGAGAGCGTGCAGAGCGCGAGGCACCAGAGCGCCTTGGCCCACCAGGCGCGCCCGAGCGGGAAGCCCAGGCCCAGAAGCCCCCGCATCCGCGTGCGAGCGTCCGCCCGCGCGACGCACGCCACCACGAGCGAGAGAGACACGGGCAGGAAGAGCGCGTACCAGTAGTTCCACGCACTGAAGATCTGCACGCCCCGGTAGGGCATCGCGCCGAGCAGCGGCATCGGCAGCGCCATGAGCACGGCCAGGCGAACCGGTGCCGCGTGGCGCGACTTCAGGGCCTCGGCGCGCAGGGCCGCGAGCAGGCCGCCTTTCTCGCCCGTCATGCCGCCACCTCCCCGCGCGCTCGTCGCCCTTCCCGGCAGAAGCTCATGAAGAGTTCCTCGAGGTCCTGCCCGGGCCGAAGCGCATCCTCGTAGGCGAGGCGCCCCTCGCAGATGATGCCGATGGTGTCCGCCATCTGCTGCACCTCGGAGAGGATGTGGCTCGAGACGATCACCGTCGTGCCCGCCGCCGCGAAGCCGCGGATCTGGTCGCGCAGCTCCTCGATGCCGATGGGGTCGAGGCCGTTGGTGGGCTCGTCGAGCACGAGCAGGCGTGGCCGGGCGATCAGCGCCAGCGCGAGCCCCAGGCGCTGCCGCATGCCCATCGAGAAGCGCCCGGCGCGCTTCTTCCCGGTGTCCGCGAGGTCCACGGCGGCGAGCACCTCATCTATGCGGCTCTCGGGAAGGCCCAGCAGCGTGGTGCGCACGCGCAGGTTCTCGCGCGCGGTGAGGTTGGGGTAGAGCGGCGCCTCCTCGATGAGGCTGCCGATTGCGTAGAGGTCCTCGCGGCACCAGGCGTGCCCGGCAAAGAGGATCTCCCCGGCCGTCGGCCGCAGCATCCCGCAGATCATCTTGAGCGTTGTCGACTTGCCGGCGCCGTTGGGACCGAGCAGCCCGTACACCTCGCCCTCGCGGATATGAAGGCTCACATCGGCCACGGCGTCCTGCGCCTGGTCGCCGCGGCCGAAGCGCTTGGTGAGCCCACGCGTCTCGAGCATGTAACCCATGGGTTTATCCTTTCTCTTCCGGGAGCGCGGGCCGAGCCACCGTGCCCGCGCGCCTTGCCTTTCGGGTTCACCATCCATGGTGGGGTGCGTTTCTAACGAAGCCGTAACGGCCGTTGGGCTCTTTTGGCGCCAGCCCTTCTCGACCCGCACATCATGATTAATTTGCTTAAGGCAACAACTTTCCCGATCGATGTCATCACCGAATCAAAACGTGTACATCACCCTCCAAAACCGACATTTTTCGGCATGTTTGGAGACTGATGTACACGAATGCGAAAATCCCCGCCGCCCAAAAGCGTCCTCCACATGTCTGGACTCTCTATGCTTACGCTGGATAGACATCGCCGGAACGGGTATAGTATCGAAAGTTTTGTCGTTAACCAGCGGGGGAGTCCTGTGGGCATCAAAAAGAAGATCAAAAAGGAGCTTATCGGCACTTCCGATTACCCGTCGAATAAGATCTTTACGATCTCCAATTTCATCACCTTTACGCGCCTGATCCTCACCCTGGTATTTCTGTACCTGTTTGTGACGGATAACAACCGCGTCATCGCCATCGTTATCTACGCCGTTGCCGCCTCTACCGACTGGATGGACGGTCAGATCGCCCGCATGACCAAGACGGTCTCGTGGCTCGGCAAGGTCATGGATCCCATCTGCGACCGTGCGCTGCTGTTCACCGGCGTACTTGGGCTGGTGGTCCGCGGAGAGCTGCCCATCTGGGTCTGCGTGCTCATTATTGGCCGCGACATCTATCTGGGCATCGGCACGCTTATCGTTCGTCATTATCACCGTCGCCCCATCGATGTCGTCTTTCCCGGAAAGATTGCCACTGCACTGCTCATGACCGGCTTCTCGCTCATGCTGCTCGGGTTCCCCGTTGTTGACGGCCTGCACCTTTTACCTTCATCCCTCACGGCCTTCCCGGGTCTTAACGGAAGCTCGGTGCCCCTCGGCATCTTCTTTGTGTATGGCGGTGTGATCTTCTCCATGCTCACCGCTGTCATCTACTCCATTAAGGGCGGAGCGGCCATTAAACAGGCTCTCGCGCATCCCGAGGACGAGGACATCGACTTTCTGAACCCCGAAATCGAAGACTGATTCGTTGGGGTATGATTACGTACGGTTCATTATTTGCGGCACGTCCGCGATAAGTTAGGGGTTGTCATGGACAACATGGTTAACAATATGCCTCAGAATGATAAGACTGCTGACGCTACCTGCGTATTCCGCGTGCCTTCAAGCGACGTCACCGTTCCCGACCTCATGGCCAACGTGCGCATCACCGCCCCCGTTCTGTCCATCGTCAAGGGTCCGCAGACTGGTGCCGCCTTTGAACTCGAGGACGACGTGACCACCATCGGCCGCGATCCCGCAAATGGCATCTTCCTCAACGACATGACCGTTTCGCGTAGCCACGCGCGCATTATTCGCCAGGGCCTCGGCGCTCGCATTGAGGACCTGGGCTCGCTCAATGGCACCTGGGTCGACGGCGCCATTGTCAACGCGGCCCCGCTGCACGATGGTTCTTCCGTCCAGATCGGTACGTTTACGCTCATCTACCACGAGAGCACGCCGGAGCGCATCGAAACCGGTGAGTAGGGCATGGCCGAACGCAACTATCTGAGTATCGGCCAAGTCGTCAACCTTCTTCGAGGCGCATACCCCGATCTTTCGAACTCAAAAATTAGATTTCTAGAAGATGAGGGGCTCATTACCCCTCATCGTACGCCTAAGGGATACCGTCAGTACTCTAAGGAAGACGTTGATCGCCTGGAGGTCATCCTGCACTTGCAGAAGACCCGCTACATGCCGCTCAACGTGATTAAGCAGCGCTTGGAAAACGCCACGGACCTGTCAACGCTCGCCTACGAGGTGGGCTTGCTGTCCGATGTTCCGCTTAAGACGGAGCCCAAGGAGACCAAACAAAAGCTGCATCCCATCGAGACCATTCCCGATATGCTGGGCGTCGAGATCTCGTTTATCCGCTCGCTCGCCGAGAACGACCTCATTCGCATCATCAAGAGTCCGCAGAACCGTGAGCTCGTCGATGGTCGCGATTTTCCGATCATCCGCTACTGCTCCGAGCTGTCACGCTTCCATATCGAGCCGCGCAACCTGCGTCAGTACGTGTCTTCCGCCAACCGCGAATCCTCGATGTTTGAGCAGGTGCTCGTGAGCATGCTCGGCATGGATACCTCCGATGACGAGCGCGACGCCAAGCTCGAGCGTGCGTTTAAGAAGCTTCACGACCTGACGGAGGGCGTGCACACCGCGCTGCTCAAAAACCGCGTTTTTGAGTCGCTCAACGCCGTGGTCGAGGACGCCGACATCGATGCACTCGATGAGGAAATCGCTCGCTCCGAATCCACCAAGGCCAAAAACGAAGAAACTGCCGCACCGGCTTCGCACGAGGATTCTCTCGTAAAGCCGCTCAAGGTCGTCGCCCCTTCGCAATCCGGCACCGTCACCGCGGGCAAATAACCGCTGTTGATATTTCGGCAACCCATTGAAAGGTCATGCAATGTACGACTTCGAATCTCAAATCGTCGACATCCCCGACTATCCCGAGCCCGGAGTCATCTTCAAAGACATCACGCCGCTCTTTGGCAATCCCGAGGCGCTCAAAGCCATGACCGATGCCCTCGCCGAGCACTTTGCCGGCATGGGAATCACCAAGGTCGTGGGCCCAGAGGCTCGAGGCTTTATGGTTGGCGTACCGGTGGCTGTAGCCCTTGGCGCCGGCTTTGTTCCCGCACGTAAACCGGGCAAGCTGCCGCGCGAGACCGTGAGCCAAAGCTATGAGCTCGAATACGGAACGGATTCCATTGAGATCCATGCCGACGCTATCAGCTCTAAAGATACCGTGTTGATTCTGGATGACTTGGTCGCGACGGGCGGAACCGTCGAGGCAACAGGTAAACTGGTGCGAGATATGGGCGCAAAGCTTGTCGGTTACGGTTGTATCCTTGAGCTTGCGTTTCTCAACCCGCGCGAGAAGCTCACGCCGTCTGATGGCGATGTGGAGCTCTTTAGCCTGGTGACGGTGGACTAGCCGTTACCCTTAGTTACTGGAAAGGAAGCTACATGCGCACAGCAAACACGCACAAAAACATGGCACGCTGCGCTGCTACGGCAACCCTCGCTTGTGTTTTGGGCTTGGGCCTCGCGGCTCCTGCCTACGCCGATACCGCATCCGACCTTGCCGCTGCTCGAACGAAGCTCGAGCAGATCGGTACCCAAACCCAGCAGATTTACGATGAGCTCGCCACGCAGACGCAGGCGCTCGATCAGACTGCTGGCGAGATCACGCAAAAGCAGCAGGAGATCGCTGACGGTCAGGCCAAGCTCTCGACCTATGTCGCCGGCGAGTACAAAACTGGCGGTCTGAGCCTGCTTCAGGTTTTGACGGGTGTCGATGATCTGAGCGATATGCTCAACCGTCTGTTCTACTACGGCAAAGTTTCCGATAAGCAAGCTCAGACCATTCAAGAGGTCAAGGAGCTTAAGCAGCAGCTCACCGATAAGCAGGCCGAGCAGGAGAAGAACGTCGCCGCCACGCAAAAGAAGGTCGACGAGCTTAATGCTCAGCAGGCTGAAGCCCAGAACGTCGTAAATTCCTTGGATTCGCAGCTGCAGGCCGAGCTTGCCGCCGAGGCCGAGGCCAATGCCGCGCTGCAGGCCGGCATCAACGCCAGCACCGCCGAGAAGGCCACGGTGAGCAACGAGACTGCCGGTACGACCGAGAACACCAACAACGGTGGCCAGACCAGTAATAACAACAACCAGGGCGGCAACACTCCGGCTCCTACGCCGGCACCTGCTCCGACGCCGCAGCCCTCCACGCCTGCTCCGGCTCCGACGCCTTCTGCTCCGAGCCAGTCCGTCGATGGCGGTTCTGTTGTCTCGCGTGCATACAGTAAGCTTGGTTGCGCTTATTCCTGGGGCGGAATTGGCCCGAACAGCTTCGACTGCTCTGGTTTTGTTAGCTATTGCCTCACTGGTCGCTATTGCCGCCTGGGCACCACGGGTACCTTTATGGGCTGGACGCGTGTGTCCGATCCGCAGCCCGGTGACGTTGTGGTCAACTCGTACCACACCGGCATTTACATCGGTGGTGGTCAGATGATTCATGCTTCCGACTACAATACGGGTGTTATCATCAGCTCCGTTGCCGCCGGCATGAACAACAACTATATCTTCGTGCGTTACTAAGTCATCTTACACAGCGTGTGAATGTGGACCTCGTGGCTTTAAGTCGCGAGGTCCATTCTTTATTTTCTCTAATCTTGTACGGCTATCTAGTATTCAAAACTAGATAGCCGTACATTCAGTTTGCAAGATGGCTATAATTGTTGAGGAACAATTAGAAAGGACCCTCTATGAGCTGGGCACTTATCTCCGATTCAAGCTGCAACCTCCGCGATTGGCAACCGACCGCGCCCCATACCACCTTTGCATTTGCGCCCCTCAAAATTCGAGTGGGGGAGCGTGAATTCATCGATGACCTTTCACTCGATGTTCATGAGCTCAACTGCGCTGTTCAGGCGGAGACGAACGCTTCTTCGAGCGCTTGTCCCAGCGTAGGGGAGTGGGCCGAACTCTTCAAATTGGCAGACAAGACCATCTGCATGCCAATCTCTGAGGGCGTGTCGGGCAGCTACAACGCCGCCGCCACGGCTCGCGATATGGTTCTTGCCGAGGAGCCCGACCGGCAGATTCATCTAGTCAATTCGCGCGCAGCTGGCGGCAAAATGGACCTCATTTTCTTGCTGTTCGACCGCTATCTTGCAAGCAATCCGGATGTCTCATTCGAGGACGCTTGCGCATACTTCGATAGCCTTGAGCAGAACAGCAAAATCCTCTTCAGCTTGTGCAATTACGAAAACCTGGCCAAAGCCGGACGTATCCCTAAGGCAGCCGGCGTCATTGCCAATAAGCTCAATATTCACATTTTGGGCACGGCGAGTGAAGCCGGTAAAATCGAACTCGTCGGACACACGCGTGGCGAAAAGAAGATGCTCAACAAGATCATCGACACCATGGAAGCCGAAGGTTTTACGGGCGGCGAGGTCGTTATCGACCATGTCGAGAATGAGGCAGGCGCCCAAGCACTTGCCAGCCGAATTGTGGAGCGCTGGCCAGGCTCCAAGACTATCATCATGCCCTGTAACGGGCTAGATTCATACTATGCCGAAATGCATGGGCTCATTATCGGCTACGGCATGGGCGTGGCTTCGGGCCAATAACGTCCAACCAAGCAAAAATACGGGCGGGACAAAGTGGCAGATAGACCTTTGTTCCGCCCGTTTTATACGTCGGCTAGCTATTAAACCCATTAAACTTTAGATAGCTCATCAGGTACGCTTTCGAAACGAAGGATGAAACCGCACTGCGCACAAGCAGCGACTCACGCGTTACCTGATGCGCCGTATCGGGAACCGGCGTCTGCTCGACGGAAAACGCCGAACGAATCGATGCCTCGAGCTGATCGACCACATAATCGAAGGCCGTCGGGGCATCGTAGCTCAAACGCTGAATGTTAAAGAGTGCCTGCACCGCAGCAATAGGTAGCACCTGCTTAAAGATGCAGATAGCGATCAGACGGGCAATCTGCTCGCGGCCATATTGCTTTTTAACCGGAGCAGGCACCAGGCCGACCTTCACGTAGTTGTTGATCATCGATGGCGTAATGACGGGCTGCTCAACGCAAATGGACAGCGGCTCCATCCACAGCGCAACATACTCAATAACCTGGTCGCGATAGAGCGTCACATTGGGCAACTGGTCATAGCGCGACAGACTCAACGTATTGAGTTTGCACACGATTTCGGACTGAATAAATGCATCGGGCAGCACCGTGGGCTGAATATCCTCAGGCTTAATACTGACCGACGAATCGGACATCGGAATAACGTGTTTAACGTGGTTCATAAAGGTCCTCCGTTCATTTTCTATATTGTATTCTAGGTTATCTAGTTTTGCATACCACATAGCCGGCAAGTAAAAGTGGTTGGACAACACATTGATGCATCGTCCAACCACTTTGTTTGAATATAGCAACCTTACATAAGATATATTATCGTACTTATTCACGGAGAAACGCGTATGCGCTCGTTGCTGCTATGGCTCCGTCCGAAACGGCGGTCACAACCTGGCGTAAACACTTGGAACGGATATCGCCGGCTGCAAATAAGCCGGGCGTACGGGTGGCCATCGAATCGTCGGTGACAATGCCGCCGTCAGGAGCCAGATCGACTAGATGCTCAACCAGCTCGGTATGCGGCAGCATCCCTGTAAAGACAAAGATGCCAAACGAGCCAGGTTCAAATGACTCGGTATGAGTCTCACCGGATGCATTGTCCTTAAAGGTGATCGTCGTTGGCATTGCTTCGCCCGAGAGCTCCACAATACTAGTTTGGTACCTAACTGTAATATTGTCCTTTTCGAGTACTTTCTGAACAACACCATCAGGCGCACGAAACTGGTCGCGGCGCAGCACGATGGTCACGCTGGTGGCAATGTCTGACAGGAACAGCGCCTCTTCGCATGCCGAATTGCCACCACCGATTACAAAGACCTGTTTGCCGCGGAAGAACATGCCGTCACATGTTGCGCAATATGAAACGCCACGACCGCGATACGTATCCTCGCCAGCGAAACCTGCCGGGCGCGGCGTGGCACCCATGCACGCAATGACGCTCTTGGCCGCCGTGTCACCCATATCATGATGGATGGTAAATTGAGCCACATCGGCATCGTAATCGACGCCTGTCACCATACTCCATTCAATCTGAGCTCCCAGGCCTTCTGCATGCTGTTGGAATCGCTCGCCAAGCTCAGCGCCACTCAAGAGCGGAATGCCCGGATAGTTCTCGATCTCATTGGTTGTGGCGATCTGCCCTCCCGACATGCCCTGCTCAATCACGGTCGTCGTCAGGTTGGCACGCGCAGCGTAAATGGCGGCAGCATAGCCCGCGGGGCCGCCGCCGATAATCGCAACATCGATCGGCTGATCGGTAGTCATGGAACATCCTCTCGTCGAAACATTGACGTTCTTTGCGCTCATACCCAAATTTACGTGAACATGACACTCATGCACTACAATGATAAATCCGTGTTACAACGTCGAAGGGGAGTTATCGATGGATCAAACGCAGACGAGCGACGACGCTCCCCTGCTCACGCACAGCACTCCCCAATCGGAGCAAACAGCGCTCTTGGCTCAGCAAAAATCTCTCGTGACCATCGTGCACGCCTCGGTCGGCTCAGGCCATAAGGCCGCCGCAAATGCGATTGCGCAGGCCTTCGACCTCATCCGCGGCACCAATGGCATCCCCGAGGATGTTGAGATTGAAGTGCTCGATATCCTTGATTTTGGACGTATTAAATTCGACGGTAATAAGACCGCGGCTTCTTTTACGGGAGCCACGCGCCCCATTTACGACCTGACCTGGAGATATACACTTACGGGACATCTTCTCTGGGGTGGCGGCACGGCATGGTCGCGAATCATGTTCCCCGCCTTCAACGAATATATTCGTAGCCGCAGGCCCATAGCCGTGGTCGCAACGCACATCACAGCAGCCAATGTTGCCGTGGGTGCCCGCATAATTACGGGTATCGATTATCCAGTCATCTGCGTACCGACCGACTACGAAGTCGAGGGCTGGTGGCCCCACAAGGACACCGATCTATTCTGTGTTGCCAACGAATTTATGTCCGAAACGCTGCGTCCGCGCAAGGTGCCCGAGGCAAAGATTCGCATTACCGGCATTCCTATTCGCGCCGGATTCGACACGGATTACGATCGCGAGGAAGAGCTAGCCAAGTTCAACCTCCCCACCGACAAGACCGTCGTGCTGGTTATGGCCGGCGCCAGTTTACCTCAACCGTACGTCCGCTTTCGCGCGGCGATGGACCAGACCCTCCCCTTCCTACGCAGCTTTGAGGACATGCATTTTGTCTTTTTGCCGGGCAAGGATGAGGAATACGCCGACCGCCTCAAGACGCTCTTCGACGCCATGAAGCTCGAAAACGTTACGGTTCTGGACTACGTGGACGACATGGCGGCCCTCATGCACGGCTGCGACCTGGCAATTCTCAAATCGGGCGGACTCACCGTCACCGAGTGCCTGTGCGCGCATCTGCCGATGATCCTGCTGGGCAAGTCCTATGGCCAGGAAAAGGCCAACACCACGATGCTCACCGGCATGGGCGCCAGTATGCATGTCACCACCGCACGAGAACTCATCGTAACCCTGCGCCACCTGCACGACCATCCCGAATCACTCAAAGCGCTACTCATCAACGGCGAAGTTCTACGCCGCCCCCACGCAGCCGAAGACATAGCCATCGCAACCATGGAGCTCGTAGGCA
>CAKXKM010000066.1 GCA_934876235.1 Collinsella sp. AF02-46-1
GCCTCGGCCATCAGGCCATCGAGCTCACGAAGGCGCATGCCCAGCAGGTCGGACATTTCCTTCTGCTCCATCTTGGGCTTGAGGTCAAGAAGCTTGATGGCGCGCTCGATGTTCGCCATGCGCTCGGCCTTGGCCTCCTCCTCCTTGGAAATAGCAAAGCGACGGCTGCGCAGCAGGCGGGCGGCCTTCTGCATCTTGTCCATCAGCTCTTCGTCATCGTAATCAGCGGCGGCCTCGACAACCTCGGCCTCCTCGGCGGAAACCTCGTCAGCAGCCTCAACCTCGGCAGCTTCGGTCTCCACGGTCTCGACTGCCTCGACCTCGGCAGCCATGGTCTCGTTCTCGGTCTCGTTCATGATCTCTTCGTTCTCAGACATGAGACTCCTTCTTGGCCCTCTCGGGCATCATCGCCCCATTCGCGGGGCCCGTCGCGCACTCTTTGCGCTTTATACATTCATGCCTCTCGGCAAAACGTCCATTAGTTTATGGTGTCGCCATCCAATCTAGCTGCAGAATCTATGTGCACACATTAATGCGACATGTGCGACTCGCGGCGAGCGTACACCAGCGACACCGCGAACCCGACAACGGCAATCACGGCCGCCACGCGCACGGCGGCTGCAAATCCTATCGCCTGGGCAACGTCCGACGCAACGCCTGCGGCTCCAGCAGCCACCGCAGAACTCGAAAGCAGGCCGATAAACAGCGACGGACCAAACGACGCGGCAATCATGTTCCACGTGTTAAGCAATGCCGTTCCGTGAGGATGCTCAGCGGCGGGAAGCGTCTCCAAACCGGCGGTCTGCGAGGGGCTCAGTACCAAACCGACGCCGGCATACACCACAACGGTCAGCAGCACGACAACGCCGATGTTCATGCTTGCCGCGGTCATCGAGATTGCCGTCTGCCCCACAGCGATCAGGGCAAAGCCGACCGGCAGCAGCGGCCACGCACCACGGGCATCCATCACGCGTCCGCCCACAATCGAGGTCACAGCGTTGCAGGCGATCGCCGGCAAAATGAGCAAACCCGCGACAAGTGCGGTCATGCCGTATGCGCCCTCAAAATAGAGCGGCAACAAAACGCTCATCGAGAACGTCGTCATCATCGACACCACCACAAGCAGGCATGCAGGCCAAAAACGAACGCTCGCCATGGGACGCACGTTAAGCACCGGATGCTCGAGCTTGAGCTGACGAACCGCAAACAGGCCGAGCACCACAACAGCGGCGAAAAGCGCCACGATACCGGCCATCACATTGGTCGAGAACTCGCCTACGGAATACACGAACGCCGTAATGCCGGCAGAGAGCAAAACAACCGACAGAATATCAAGCGTGGTGTTCGAGCGCTCTCCGACATTCCGAACGAGCTTTGCTGCCGCCGCGGCGACCACGACACCGCCCACCAGCGGCACTATGAACACCGCCCTCCAGCCAAACAACGTGCACATAAGACCACTAATCACGGGCCCAAACGCCGGCCCTAGCGTAATGCAGGCACCGCCCAGGCTCAGATACAGACCGAGCTTCTCGCGCGGAGCACAAGATAGCACCACATTCATCATGAGCGGACACAAGATGCCCGATCCCGCAGCCTGCAAAATACGACTTGGCAGCAAAACGGTAAACGACGGGGCGACCAGGCACAGGACTTCTCCGGCGACCATGCATCCGCATGCGAAAAACAGCAGCTTGCGCGTCGAGAAACGACCGGACAGAAAGGCCATGATGGCCGTAAAGATCGACGTCACGATCATGTATCCCGAAACGAGCCACTGCGCCGTGGTAGCGCTCACCGAAAAGACCGCCATGATGTCGTGCAACGCCACGTTAATAATGTTCTCGTTAAACGCGGCGACAAAGGCTGCAGTATACATTACGACGAGAAACGTCGCAGTGGCCGATGGCGCTACTTGAACTTGTTGCTGAGATTTGCTCCCCATGCATTTCCTTCCTCTTGGAACGACAGTCGCATCGCCCCAGAGGAACAGTCCAGGGCGAGCATGAGCCCTAGACTTACGTCAGACGCCGCACGCGACGGATCCGACAACATGGTCCAACGTTGAAAGATTGTAACGCTGACGCGCAGCTTTCCTTCCGCGCTATTATTAAAAGTCCACGAAAGCACGAGACATGAGGAGCCCGCCATGATTAAGCCCATCATGAAATCCGAGTTCTTTTTGCGCCTGCCTTCCGAAGACGCGGGACCCGACGATGCCGCGACCGGGCAGGACCTCCTGGATACGCTCCATGAGCATGAGCACGAGTGCGTGGGCCTTGCCGCCAACATGATTGGCGTGCGCAAACGCATCATCTGCGTAAAGGACGGCAACAGGGCGCTGCTGATGTACAACCCTCAAATTCTTGAGCAGGTCAATTCCTATCAGACGAGCGAAGGATGTCTCTCGCTTTCCGGCGAGCGCCCCTGTACTCGCTATCGCCGCATTAAGGTTGAGTATTTGGACGAGAATTTCGTCCACCGCATCAAAAACTTCTCGGGCTACACCGCCGAGATCATCCAACACGAAATCGACCACTGTTGCGGAATCGTTATCTAGAAAGCCAAGGAAAATGACCTGCTTTCCTCCGTTGCATGCGGATCGTGATAACGATACAGGTTGAGCACACGCCAGCGAGCGAGCCGCATTTGCGCCAAGGTGACGTGAAATGAGAGGGCGCTGACCTTCTGGTCGCGCCCTCGAAATTGAACGTCAGATTGGCGTGAATGCGGCTCGCGCAGCGTCAAGTGGTCCGCCGTTCGGTAGAACGGCGGAACTAATTAGCTCTGGCGGTAATGGTCGAAGAAGTCGGCGAGGTCTTCGAGGGACTCTTTGAGCACTTCCATGCGCGGCAGGTACACGATACGGAAGTGGTCGGGCTCAGCCCAGTTAAAGCCGCCGCCGCGCGTGATCAGGATCTTCTTCTCGTGCAGCAGGTCAAGGGCGAACTGCTCGTCATCGGTAATGTTGAACTTCTTCACATCCATCTTGGGGAAGATGTAGAACGCCGCACGCGGCTTAACCACCGAGATGCCGTCAATCTTGTTGAGCGCCTCATACACAAAGTTGCGCTGCTCGTAGACACGACCGCCCGGGCGGATATAGTCGTTGACCGACTGATGGCCGCCGAGCGCCGTCTGGACGATCGACTGAGCCGGCACGTTGGAGCACAGACGCATGTTGGAGAGCATGTTGATGCCCATGATGAAGTCGCTCATGCAGCGCTGGTTGCCCGAAAGCACCATCCAGCCAATACGATAGCCCGCGATCATGTGCGACTTGGACAGACCGCTAAAGGTGACGCAGGGCAGATCGGGAGCGAGCGAGGCAATCGAGACGTGCTCGTAGCCGTCCATGCACAGGCGGTCGTAGATCTCATCAGCAAAGATCATCAGCTGATGCCTGCGTGCAACCTCGACGATGCCCTCGAGCACCTCGCGTGGATAGACGGAACCCGTGGGGTTGTTGGGGTTGATGATGACGAGGGCTTTGGTCGCGCTCGTGATCTTGGACTCCATATCCTCCAGGTCGGGATACCAATCCGCCTGCTCATCGCACAGATAGTGCACGGGATGACCGCCGGCAAGGGTTGCGCACGCCGTCCAGAGCGGATAGTCGGGGCTGGGGATCAGAATCTCGTCGCCATTGTCGAGCAGCGCGTTCATCGAAAGCTGAATGAGCTCGGACACGCCGTTGCCCGTGTAGATATGCTCCATCTGAACGTTGGGCAAGCCCTTGATCTGCGAATACTGCATGATCGCCTTGCGCGCGGAGAACAGGCCACGCGAGTTGGAATAGCCTTCGCAGTCGGGCAGCTGCTGGCGCATGTCCTTGATGACCTCATCGGGCGTGCGGAAACCGAAGGGCGCCGGGTTGCCGATATTGAGCTTGAGGATGCGCTCGCCCTCGTCCTCCATACGGGCGGCCTCGTCGACGACGGGACCGCGCACGTCATACAGGACGTTATCGAGCTTGGCGGATTTAGAAAAAGTACGCATGGTGGTGCTCCTTGCAATTTGAGCTGAGGGATGGGATTCGGGCCTGGAATCGTTGCGGGGAGATGATTCCTCGCCTTGGTCGGCGTCACCGGCGAGCAGCCAGGTAACATCGACCTCCAAAATACGGGCGAGCAGCTCTGCCACATCGCGCCGCGGAATCGTCTTGCCGCTCACATATTGGCTCATCTGGCTCTTGCCGAGTTTTTTGCCGAGCATCTCCGATGCGCGGATCACGTCCGACTGGCGAACGTCGCGATCGGACATAGCCTGTCGCAGGCGATCGCTAAACGTCTCTTGGGCCACAGGAACCTCCTTGCTGGCAAAGTTCAATTTATAGAACACGAATTGAACCTGAGTTCAATTTAGGCAGCAGTATAACGCCGTGCTATTTCGAAAAGTTCAATTTCAAAAATAAAATGAGCAAGACCTCGAGATTTATCCCAAGGCGATAACGACGTGCACGCATTTAGAGGTATTCGAGGAAACGAGCGGCGGCAAGCGAAACATCGGCCGTTCGATATATGGCGTTGATCTGCCGATGGGGATGCCCTTCGAGCGGACGCACAGCAACATCGAACTGGCAGCGACGCAAGATGAGCGCGGGAAGAATGCTCACGCCCAGGCCATCCTCGACCATAGCCATAATCGCATAGTCATCCCAAGTCGACAGTTTTGAGCGCACCGCCAGCCCCGCCCGACGGAATAGCGGCGTAATCTCATCATCGGTACCCCGTTCCAGCAGAATAAACTGCTCTCTTGCCAAATCGGTAAGAGAGACGAACTCCGCCGTGGCAAGCAACGAATCTGTCGGCACCACCGCCATCAGCTCATCACACACTAAAGACCGTGATGCCATGCCGTTTTCTCGGGGCTCACGCGGGATAAAGCCCAGGTCGCAGCGCCCCTCCGCCACCCATTGTTCAATCTCTGAGTAATCGCCCATCAGCAACTCATAATCGACGTCCGGGTGATCGGCGCGAAAACGCGCTATGACCGGTGGCAGCACGTGGGTCGCCACACTCGAAAACGTACCAATGCAGATCTTGCCGCGCATGAGCCCACGCATCTCGTCCACGTGTCGCTGCAGGCGGCCAAACTCCTCGCAGAGCGCCTCAACCGCCGGCATGATCTGCCGCCCATCGGCAGAAAGCACCACACCCTCGCGGCTGCGGTCGAGCACCTTAAAACCCCAATCGGTCTCAAGGTCGCCCACCATGCGGCTCACGCCCGACTGCGAATAGCTCAGCCGCTCGGCGGCGCGCGTAAAACTGCCGGCCCGCACGGTCTCGAGCAGAACCTGCATCTTTTGAATATTCGTTTCCACGGCACCCCTCCACCTTTACATGAGTTTTTGTCATGTTATCCATGCATTATATTCGCTTTTCTTCTAAAGCCAGTTCACCCATAGTGAACATGTTCGGATATAGAGGGGATGTCAGCACATGAACAACGGATTGTTTACGTACTTAGCAGCATTGCTATTGTTTGGCTCCAACGGCATCATCGCCGCTGCCATCGCGCTGCCGAGCTCCGATATCGTACTGTTGCGCACGTTTTTGGGCGCTCTCACCCTTGCCGCCATCCTCTTCATAACCAAGCGCCATAACCTGCAGGCTCCGTCTCGCCCCCGCGAGGCCGCAGCGCTCATCGTCTCGGGCGCCGCGCTGGGCGCCAGCTGGATTTTCCTGTTCCGCGCCTATCAGACGATCGGCGTTGGTATCTCCTCGCTGTTGTATTACTGTGGCCCCATCATCGTTATGGCCCTTTCCCCGCTCATTTTTGGCGAAAAGCTGACCGGCGGCAAAATCGCCGGCTTTGTCGCCGTCGCCTGCGGTGCTTTTCTCATTGCAGCGCAAGGTCTAGGCGGCAATATGCCCATTGCGGGCATCGTCTGTGGAATCGCCTCGGCCTTCTGCTATGCATTGATGGTCATCGCCAGCAAGGGTGCGCCGCACATCGAGGGCCTCGAGAACTCCGCACTCCAAGTGAGCGCCGCCTTTGTGACCGCACTGGCCCTCACGCTCATCACGCAGGGCGCTCCCTCGTTCCTGTCCGCCGGCGTCGCCGCCAGCATTGATTGGCGCGCCGTCGCTATGCTCGGCGTCGTCAACACCGGCATTGGTTGCCTGCTCTACTTTAGCGCCGTCGCCAAGCTGCCCGTCCAGACCGTCGCCGTCGTCGGCTACCTCGAGCCGCTTTCGGCGGTCGTGTTCTCCGTTGCCCTTTTGGGAGAGACCATGACGCCCATCCGCCTCATGGGCGCCGCGTTGATCATCGGCGGCGCGATTTTTTGCGAACTCGCCGGCAAACGCGCAAACGCCAAGGCTGGCATCGCCCAGACAGCACGTGCTTAAAAGCCCCTGCTTTGAAATGCTACCTGCGTAGATAAATAATCCCCAGCTGAGGATTATTGTCTAAAATAACCCGATGTGCCAAACTGCTCTTGTATGTATAAAGACGGCATAAAGTTTTTTGTCCTAGACAGATAACCGGATGTCTAAGGGAGTCCTCGTGGCACACAACAAACTGGAGGCAAACCTCCAAGACCAGCGCGGGCAAGGCGGGCACGGAGCCATCCCCCTCTCCGCTGGCATGCTGCTCGTAACGCTCGGCGTCGTCTATGGCGACATCGGCACGAGCCCCATGTACACCATGAAATCAATCGTCGCCAACAACGGCGGCATCGGTACCGTCAGCGAGGACATGATCCTGGGCGCGCTTTCGCTCGTCATCTGGACCATGACGCTCGTGACCACGGTCAAGTACGTGCTAATCGCCATGAAGGCCGACAACCACAACGAAGGCGGCATCTTCGCCCTGTTCAGCCTCGTACGCAAGGTGGCACCATGGCTGATTCTGCCCGCCATGATCGGCGGCGCGGCGCTGCTCGCCGACGGCATCCTCACCCCCGCCGTCACGGTCACCACAGCCATCGAGGGTCTGCGCACCATCGAATGGGGCCATGCGCTGCTGGGCGACGGCCAGACCAACGTCATCATCATCACCATCATCATTATCTGCGGCCTATTTGCCATGCAGCGCGCCGGCACCTCGTCAATCGGCAAGCTGTTCGGCCCGCTCATGACGCTGTGGTTCCTGTTCCTGGCAGGCGCCGGTCTGTTCAACATGCTCGGCAACCTGTCCATCTTGCGCGCGCTCAACCCCATCCGCGGCATTATGTTCCTGTTCTCGCCCATCAACCATTCGGGCATTATGGTGCTCGGCTTTGTCTTCCTGTCGACAACCGGTGCCGAGGCACTCTACTCGGACATGGGCCACGTGGGCAAGGCAAACATCTATGCATCCTGGCCATTTGTTAAGGCGGCCCTTATCCTCAACTATCTGGGTCAGGGAGCTTGGCTGCTCGCCAATAACTCCAACCCCCAGATGCTCGCGATGGATATCGTCAACCCGTTCTATATGATGCTCCCCGAGCCCCTACGCCCCTTTGCCATCGTGCTTTCGGCCGTGGCGGCCATCATCGCCTCACAGGCGCTCATCACCGGCTCGTTCTCGCTGGTATCCGAGGCAACGCGCCTCAACCTTATGCCGCACCTGCGCATCCACTACCCCAGCGACACCAAGGGCCAGCTCTATATTCCACTCGTCAACAACATCATGTGGGTCGGCTGCATCTTCATTGTGCTGCTGTTCCAGAACTCCGAGCGCATGGAGAGCGCCTATGGCCTCGCCATTACCGTGACCATGCTTATGACCACCACGCTGCTGACGAGCTATATCGCCGGCATCCTCAAGCACAAGCTGGGCGCCTGCGTCTTCGCCCTGCTCTTCGGTGCCATTGAGCTGTGCTTCTTCGCCTCGTGCCTCACCATGTTCTTTGACGGCGGCTACGTAATGATCTTCTTGGCCTCGCTGCTGTTTGGCCTTATGTACGTGTGGCGCCGCGGCACCGCCATCGAGCGCACGCAGACGATCCTGCTGCCCGTCTCCAAGTACATTGACCAGCTCAACCGCCTGCGCAACGACGAGACCTACCCCGTGCTCGCCGACAATCTGGTGTTCCTCACCAACAGCCCCGACCCGCTCACGCTCGACCGCGACGTGCTCTATTCCATCTTGGATAAGCATCCCAAGCGCGCCAAGGCATACTGGTTCATCAACGTGCACGTTACCGACGAGCCCTATACGCACGAGTATTCCGTCGAGACCTTTGGCACGGACTTTTTGTTCCGCGTGCGCCTGGACTTGGGCTTTAAGGTCAACCAGCGCGTTAATGCCTACCTGCGCCAAATCGTTGGCGACTTGATGGCATCGGGTGAGCTGCCGCCGCAGCATCACACCTACTCCATCTACGAGACGCGCGGCAACGTGGGCGACTTCCGTTTTTGTATGCTGCGCAAGATGCTCGCCCCCGAAACGGACATCAACCGCAATGACCACCGCGTGATGGCCATCAAGTACGCCGTCCGCCGCGCCTGCGGAAGCCCGGCACGCTGGTACGGTCTCGAGAACTCGGCCATCATCATCGAGTACGTGCCGCTGTTTGCCCGCATGCGCCCGGCCGTTAAGCTCGTGCGCACCCAAGTGCCGCTCGAGGTTCAGATCGAAGAGGCCGAAGAAATGGAAGTCGACATCTTCTCGGACGACCTGGTCAACGGCAACGAAGCCGGTAAGAATATGAACGTCGATCCCACTGAGCTGCTCGAGAGCGTCGCAGATACGCCCGAACAGCAACTCGACGGACTCGAGAGCACCCAGTTCAACGACGCCAACTTCTAACACGCCACCAGCCATTGACGACAACGGCCTCGCATCTCATAAGAGGTGCGAGGCCGTTTTATGTCGCAACGGACCAGTGAGCTACGAACGACGCGGCTCGGGAACCACGAGCCTATCGGGGCTCGCGCCCTCGGCATCCATCAGGCTCACGTAACGAATCGACGGATCCCCATACATCGCGTAGTAATAATTGCCCGTGCGCGCGCTAAAGCATCCGGTATAGATAGTCTTCTCGAACTTGCCATCGCCCATCCTGGACGCCCCCTCAATCATCACCACGCCCTCGAGCGAGCGGAACATGCGAACGACGTTTTCGGTCTCGCTCTCCTTTTGCGGGTAATTGGCATTGAGGTACGCCGCCTTTACAAAACGGCTCGGCGAATAGCAATCGCCCGGAATGCCGCGCATGCCGGCACCGGCTCCATAGGGCTTAAGCTCGGCGCCACGCCATGTCGCCGTCTGCGGAAAATCGCTTGTGGCGGTGATATAGGTGCGCAGGTTTTCCATGTGCCACGGGAAGGTCGGCTGGTTGGCAAGGGTGTCGACCGGATCGTCGTATACATGCAGGCCGTCAGCCATCATCTCGACCACGATGCTGCGCTGGCTGTCGCCGATAATCCAATGGAGCAGCGACACGCCCAGCCCCTCTCCGGCAGATTTGGCGACAATCACCGTGTCGCGCAGCGCGGCCTCGACCTCATCGACCGTCGAGAACGTCGCTGCCACCCACAGGGGAAACTCATAGGCCGCGATATTGTTCTTGCCGTCGACAGGGCCCTCGGCATACTCGGCATAGCCGGGAAAGTTGAGCCCCGCCACAGCCAGACCCGCATCGTTACCACAGTCGAAAAACATGGGATAGTTCTTGTAATCGATGCACATGCCGATTACCGCGTGTGCCGCCGACGCATCGTCGATAAACGAATACGGAATGTGGAACCCGCGCGGCATCACGCGAACCTGTTGGCCGTAGTCAAAGCTCCAGTCGAGGTTGCGGCCCAGATACATGTGGCCAGAATTATCGGTAAATCGAATGCTCGTGCACATAGCGCCTCCTAGCTTTACGGTCCTGCTAAGGTTATTGTCACCAAACAAAAAGGCGCTAAACACAAAAGCCCGGACATGACAACAATGTCACGCCCGGACCAAAAGAGACGAAGTGCGGTGCTTTGGTCCCCTTAGACCAACTTTCCAAGACAGTGGTCGATCATATGC
>CAKXKM010000067.1 GCA_934876235.1 Collinsella sp. AF02-46-1
AGTTTGAATAGCGAATCGAAATTGTTATGTCCACATGGCGATGGCGGACATGGTTTCCATAAGCGCCGCGTTCGCGCTTGTTATTGCCGCAATGCGCTGTATCGCTGAGGCGCAGATCGTACCACTCGAAAGCGTCTTTTGGTTGGCGAACCTGGCCACGGGCGTGTTCTGCGGTGCGACGATTTTCGCGGCCACGTTTGCTGTCCTGTGCGCAACGTTTTTCACGGCGAAAAGACGCCGTGCCAAGCTCGAGGCAGAACTCGACTCCTCAGACGACATTTAATGCGCAATGGGCTGGCTCTGGGTATTCAGAACCAGCCCATTTTGATGTTCGATGAGCCGAGTCGGCGTCTCTCACAAAAGTAACTAGGAGCTAGCGAGGCTTATCCGAATTGACCTCATTGGCGGTGTCGGTTTCGAGCGTCGTGCGGCGGGCGCTGTAGGCGACGAGGCCGGCGCCTGCCGCGGCGAGTGCTGCGGCGGCTGCCGCAAGGGGGACGTTGACATCGCCCGTGCCCGCAAGCGCGCCCGCTTTTCCGGAGCGCTTGTTATTGCCGTGATCCTTGCCCCTGCCAGAGCTACTGCCGCCACCGGAGTCGCTTCCGTCGGAGCCACCTCCACTCGAGCCACCGTCGCCGTCTGCTGTCATCGGGGCGTCGTGAAGTCCTGTCGTATCCGCGTTGTCGCAGACGCCGACCTGCACTTCCGAGCGTTCGCATGCCGCGTCGGGCACATGAAGCTCGTGCAGTACGGCACCCAGTGCCGAGTTTGCGCCGGGTTGGATTTCCTCGAGCGTCACGGGGTCGAGCGCTACCAGGTCGCGCGCCTTTGCGTAGAGCGTTACGCGTTTGCCCACCTCGTCGCCCCAGCTCTCCGGGATTGCAAAGCTCATGCGGAACTGTGCCGTGCAACCCGGTGCCAGCACGGCGTTGCCGTTGTCGGCTACCAGCGGGTGCGTTGCAAAACGCGCGCCCAGCGTCTCGAGCGCGTATTTCACGCGTGCCATGTCGTTGGCTGAAGCGTCTCCGGCAAGCTCTGGATCGTAGATCGAAGCCATGCGTGCGTTCACTCCGAATCCGATGGATGCGCTGGAGAACGGCTGGCTGGAGCCCTCTCGGTACAGATCGATCGTGCCGGCGGTCAGCAAGGTGTTGCCGTCGTTTCGCACCGTGACCATGAAGGATTCGCCTGCTGCTCCGGGCACCACCGCGCCCGAGGTGGCGACCGCGCCCGTCGGAGTGGCACACGCCACCAAGGGCACTTCGATGCCGTGCAGCTCTGCCTCGCTCTTCTCCGCGCTTACAATGTGCGTGGCGAGCGCGGAGAGCATGCCTCCCGACGTCAAAAATGTCGTTATCTGATCGACGGGATGGTCCAGCTCACACATCACGAACGGTTCCGTGAACAGATCGCCTGCCAAGGTGCTGGCGAAGATGCGGAAGTGCTTGCCCATCACTGCTACCGGGTTGCCTTCTTCGTCGTAGGTTTGTTCCACCTTGCCATCGGTGTTCTCTACATAGAGCACGCATCTGCCGTTGTTGCTTACGCTAAACGATGCCGGGCCACAGCCTGCGGCACCCACAGGCTGCGTTGCAAATGCCGATGCGCCTCGCGTCCAAGTAATATGCTGCAGTTGCTCGTTGACGGTTGCCAAAAAGCCCGAATGTTGTGGCCACGGCACCGCATGGGGTACCGTGGCGTCCGGCGGCATAACGCCCCAGCCCGCAATGGACTGGCCAATCACGGCGTACGATGCGCAGCCGCAACCGTCTGCGGTCTCGTACGCAACGGGCACCACCATTTTACCGTTGGTATTCTCGGGCTCGCCCAGCTCGATACTCGACGGTGCCTGCGGAAAGCGGAGAACTTGGCGGAACGTCAGGCTGTCGCCCAAATCATCCGACCACAGGGTGAAGCACTCCAGCGCAACCTCAGCCTCGCTGCCGAGCGCCTTTTCTGCGGTGGTTCCGCGGCGGTGGAGGTAGGCACCCGACAGGCGCCCGTCGACCAGCGTCTTGCCCACCGTGATACGCGGGCACTGCAGGCAATGGTAGCCATCCTCTTGCAAGCGGCCGCGCGAGATGCTGCGCCATGACGTATGCGACACCACGCGAACTCCGTCGTTGCTTATGCGCAGGCGCACGACGGACAGTATGCCGGATGTGCTTGCCGTATCGAAAAGGGTACTATCGCCGTCGCGTCGCTCGCCCGAGACCAGCAACACGTAGGCGTCCCGGTTTCCTCTTCCGTCCGCATATTCCACCACGTCGAAGTCGTAATCGTATATGCCGTCGCGCTCCACGTCGCCCTCGCCAAACCCAAGGGGAAAGTCCACGGGCGCGGGAGCGGACCACGTGCCGTTTGCCTTTGTGTGCACCACCAGGCGCGAGCGGCCATTGTCGCCGTAGCGCACCGAGGCGATACGGAACAGGCATTCTACGCCGGCAATCATTGCCAGCTTCATGTGAGCTTCGCTGAGCACGCCAGTAAACAGCACGTTGTCGTTCGAGGGCTTGATACCGCCACGCTCGTCTTCCGACACGCCGGCAGAATTGGCGTTGGGGTCCGCAGCGGCGTCCTTCGCCTGCCCGATATGGGTGTACTTATACATCGGCGCGGCGTTTTCGTCATTCTCTATCAGCGCGTGGACGAAATGTTCGACCTGTCCCGTGTCGTCGCTCTCCGCGTCTGCCTCGAGCTCAATGCGCGTGACCGCCCGGTCCCAATCGCGTACGGTAGACGCGACGTTTGTCGCGGTGGCTGCAACCTCGGCGCGTGCGAGCAGCTCGGCGTTGGTGACGATGGTGGCCGATGCGATAAATTGCGGCACGCCGCCCGCCTCGATGTTGCCAGGCGTGCCGAAGCGGGCATCCAGCGTGTAGGGCGTATCTCCACCCAATGCGAGCTCAGAGCGTTGGAGCACATACTGGTCGCCATTGTCCACCGACATATTCCACGAATCGGCGAGCGTGGGCCACGATCCCGACCAAGCCTTGGTAGTCCACTTGAACATCACAAACTGGAGTATCACATCGACATCGACGTCCGCACCCACGCGCAGTCGCGGAAGCTGGTGACCGTCCGCCTTCTCGTATCCAATGAACAGCGTGAGGGATGCGGCGCCGCGCACGGCGGACGAAGCGACGCCTGCTACGCCAGCGCCAAAGGTGACGGCGAGCCCGATTTGGATGGTGAATGAGCCCGAGGTGTTTGAATAGTCGAGCGAAATGTTCTTGAAAAAAGCCGCGCCGCTGCCGTGCGTGTGGGCACCCACGGCGAGCGCCAGCTTCGCCAGCACCCAGGGGTTGACGTTTAGGAAAAACGGCACCGGTCCCAAGGTAAACTGTTCGGTCCAGTTGAGGTCGGTTCTTACCTGGAAGAGGGCCTTAATATTGCCGTATGCGGGATCGTTGTTGTCACCCCAGGTTTTGCCCACCCAGTCGTAGGCGAGCGATCCGTACAGCTGCGTGGCGATATCCATCGTAAACAGCAGTGTGCAGTGATGGCGAAGCAGTTTGGTGTTCCTTGGGTCGGTGCCCGAACCGGCGCTCATGCCCTTATATTGGTTCCACTTCCCCTCCATTTCGTCGAGGTAGCGGTTTGCCTGCTTGGCACCCGACTCGCGCGGCGATTTCTTCCAGTATTCCGGATCAGGGTTGCCCGAATCGTTCATATAGCTGGCTGGTTTGTATCCTCCGCCAAACAGCACGTATCCGGCAAACGAGAAATCGAAGAGGATCGGAAATGTGGGCATCCAACACGTGAACTTATTACCACCGATGCCGGGAAACGCCGCGGGGAAATCAAACGGAGTGATCTCTTGGTCCATGGTGGTGGGGACGATAGTGGTCGATCCGGATTCCGCCTTTGCCGCCGGCGCGGTGACAACGGCCATGGGGGAGGAGAGCGTGTAGGTTTTGCTCTGGTAATCGAGCACAAAGCGCAGCTTGCATCCTTCCTCCAGAAGGCCCGAAGCTGCATCGAGGAACGTGTCTTCAAGCGTGAACGTTGCCAGATTATCCGAACCCGATGCGCTGGCCTTGACTTGGCCAATCTGCGTGACGGTTTCGGGCGAGCTGCCCGCGGCAGGCGTCACTTTATTGATATGCAATGTTGCCTGCCCGCCCTGTGGCAGATGTGCCTGAACGGTAAAGGCGTGCGTGTCGGGTTGGTCGTTTGCTGCTTCGTCCGCTGGCATTGCCATAAACGTGGCGTCGGCGTACTGGATGTCCCATTCGTCGAACGTGAGCTGGCGGAAGTACGGCTCGCCGTCGGAGAGCGGACGTGTGGGCGCGGTTATGGCGGTGCCGCCCTGGATACGCGCGAGGGGAATCTCGACATCACGGTAGCCCGCCATGCTAATGGAGATGCCGCCGTTAAAGTCGTACGCGTCAAGGAGCGTTGCCTCGTCCACGTAGCCTTCCGAAAGCGGCGCGACCTCAAAGATGGCCGTGCCCTCGTCATCGGTCGTGGCGGTGAGCTGCTTGTCTGCGGCATAGCGCGATGCGAGCGTGACCTGGGCACCTGCGATGGGCGTATTCTTGTTGGCGACGTCGACCACGACCACACCAAACATGGTGCGCGAGAGAACGAGCACCCTGAAGGGATCTTTTTCGTCGGCATAGGCTGCGGTGGGCGCGAACGGCAATATGAAGGCGTTTGCGCTTCCCGGCACGCGCGGCAACATAATGCTCGCCAGCGAGGACGCTCCGGCAACAAGTAACGAACGGCGATCAAGCATCTTTGGCTCCCATCCCGCAAACATCGGAGGAAATAATCCAATTTTGCGAGAAGGTGCCCCGTGGCGGTAGTGCCGTTCGATGGCCAAAATGTCCAATTTGAGCGCGCGAAAGCGCCAGGCCCCGGAGCGCGTTCGATGCGCTTGGCAGCCCGGTCGCTAACGCAACATATGCGCGACCAGTTCGGCGCGTGTGCCGATGCCAAGCTTTGCGTATACGCCGGATAGTCGGTTTTTGACGGTGCCCGGCGACACACCCATATGACGAGCGATTTCGGCATTGGTCCACCCGCGGCAGGCGAGCATGGCCATGGTGAACTCCGTGGTCGTTAGATCGTCGGCCACATCCTCGCCCGAATCGGGGTTGTGGATGCGCCGCCAGCCGTAGCTGAAGCGGTACGTGATCTCGATGATGCGCGCGAAGTCGTCAGGGTATTGCGTTTTTAGGCATGCCTCGATAAGCCCCTGCAAAAGGCCGTGGTGCTCGCCGATGAGCTCGATAAGGCCGTCGGGGCGCGCAATGTCCCAAGCGGCTCCGAAGTGCGTTTTTGCGGCGTCGATGTCCTTGAGGCTCATGCATGCCATGGAAGCTGCCAGGTGCAGGAACAGTTCCGAGATCGGATAACTTCCCTGTTTCATGATCAGGGCGTTTTCCGCCATGCCCAGACTGCGGCCATATTCGCCGCGCAGGTACAGGGCATGCGCCATCACGTAGCTGGCGAACAGGCGCAGGCCTTCGGGCAGATGCGCCGCAAGCGGATAAAACTCTTCGGCGGAATACGGGGAAGGTAAGTGCAGCAGGACGCTCGCGGCCGAGGCGAACAGGATATGCGTGGCGTGGACGGCGGGCGATTCCTCGTCAGTTGGCGTATCGAGGATGCCCGCAAGGCAACGGCGGGCATCGGCGATACGGTTGAGCGACAGACTGGCATATCCGCAGATAAAGCATGCGGAATAGCGCAGTGCGGGGTCGGTGGCGTCAAGATGGGGGCGTGCTGTCTCGGCGGCGAGGGTGGCCTGTCCGCGAAAGTACAGCGCTTCTGCCGTGGCAATGGCGCGCGAATCGGGGTCGGAAATGCCTGCAACCGCAGCGTCAATCTGCCCCGGCACAAAGGCGGTACACATCAACGGCATGGGAACGCATGGGTAGCCATCGCAGTCCATCTTCCATCTCCCATCAGGTGGCAACATTAGCAGCAATTGTACTCCTGTTGCTCGGGACTGGAATTTGTGGGTATCGCCTACGATTATGCCGAACGTATAAAGGAAGAGTCTATTGGCGATGCTCCCAAGGTGGCTGTCGAAGCCTAGCTGACCTTGGAATATAGAAAAACTGCCACCCCTGCAAAAAGCTCTGACGCAGCGATGGGAAACGGACCTTGCTCTGCATATAATGAGGTCATATGACGGTGCGTTTGCATACATGCAACGCACTCCCATCGAACCGAAAAGGAGCTCTGCATGGATCCCAACAAGCGTCCCGACGACATGGTGCGAATCACCACTCCCGAACTTGCCCAGGCGTTCATCGAAGAGCAGATCGCTGCAATCCGCGAGCAGATCGGCGACAAGAAAGTCCTGCTGGCCCTTTCCGGCGGCGTTGACAGCTCCGTTGTCGCGGCACTGCTGATCAAGGCCATCGGCAAGCAGCTTATCTGCGTGCATGTGAATCACGGCCTGATGCGCAAGGGCGAGAGCGAGCAGGTCGTCGACGTCTTCAAGAACCAGATGGATGCGAACCTGGTCTATGTCGACGCTACTGATCGCTTCCTGGATAAGCTCGTGGACGTCGAGGAGCCCGAGGCAAAGCGCAAGATTATCGGCGCCGAGTTCATTCGCGTGTTCGAGGAGGAGGCCCGCAAGGTTGGCGACGAGGTCAGTTTCCTCGCCCAGGGCACCATCTATCCCGACATTCTTGAGTCCCAAGACGGCGTGAAGGCTCACCACAACGTGGGCGGTCTGCCCGAGGACCTACAGTTTGAGCTCTGCGAGCCCGTCAAACTGCTGTACAAGGACGAGGTCCGCGTGGTCGGTCGCGAGCTCGGCCTGCCCGAGAACATGGTCGAGCGCCAGCCGTTCCCCGGTCCCGGCCTGGGCGTCCGCTGCCTTGGTGCCATCACCCGCGACCGTCTTGAGGCGCTGCGCGAAGCCGACGCGATCGTGCGCGAGGAGATCGACAATGCGGGTCTGACCATCTGGCAGTATTTTGCCGTCGTGCCCGACTTCCGCGCCACCGGCGTGCGCGAGGGCAAGCGCGCCTACGATTGGCCCTGCATCATTCGCTGCATCAACACCGTCGATGTTATGACCGCCGAGGTGCCTGAGCTCGACTGGGCGTTGCTCAAGCGCATCACCGCTCGCGTCACCGCCGAGGTTCCCCGTATCTGCCGCGTGTGCTACGACCTCACGCCGAAGCCGGTTGGCACGGTGGAGTGGGAGTAAGCTAACTCACCTAGCCCCCGTTTCCGCTTGGAAGCGGGGGCTTTTTGCTGGCGCTTCGCCCAATTTCGTGCATCTTGGGCCTCACATATCCTGCGAACTAACAGATGTGACAAAGGGGCAGTTCCTTTGTCGCATCTTCGATGTTATGCGCGGGAAGAGTCACGAGCATAGTCGTTCCCCTCTCTGAGCTCTCTTCGACCTCGATGGAACCGCCGTGGAGTGCGGCGATCTCCCAGACCAGCGCAAGCCCCAGCCCCACGCCGCCATATGCCCTGCTGCGCGATTTATCGACGCGAAAGAAGGGCTGAAAGATGCTCGTCTGGTATTGCTCGGGAATGCCTTGTCCCTGGTCGTGCACCCGTAGCAGTACACGGTCGCCCTCGACGCGGGCGCTGATTCGTACGGTCGAGTTGGGCGTGCTGTAGCGAATGGCGTTTTCGGCCAAGTTGAACAGCAGCCGATAGATCAGCGTGTCGCTGCCGGTCGTTTGCGCGTCGCCCTCGCTTGCGAGCGCGATGCCCTTTTGCTCGGCAAGGGGCGCCAGGTCGGTGAGCACTTCTTCGATCATCGGCGCCAGGTCAATCGCATCGTTGCAGGGGACGCTGCGCAACTCGCTCATCTCGAGCAGGGTCTTTGTCATGTGCGTCATTCGCTCGGTCTGCTCTTGCAGCAGCCCGAGCAGACGCGCTGTATCTGCATCGGCGTCGGGGTGCTCGGCGCAAAACAGCTCAACCTGAGCTTGCATGAGCGCAAGCGGCGTGCGCAGCTCGTGCGCCGCATTGCCCGTAAACTGTTTTTGTGCAGAAAAACCTTCGTCAAGGCGGGCAATCATGTCGTTAAACGACGCGCTGCAACGCCTAAGCTCAGAGGGCGCATCTTCGCTGATCTTTGTGTCGGCGAGGTTGTCGGGCCGCACGCTCTCGACTTGCGCTGCAAAGGTACGCAGCGGCTGCAACGCATGCCCGCTCACAAAGTAGGCCAGCACGCCACCGAGTAGCGTCACCGCTGCGGTTATGTACCAGCTCGTCGCACCAAACGATTCTTGGGCGTCGCTCACGACGATGGTCAGATCGTCGTCGAGCTCCTTGCTCGTCGGGTCGAACGAGTTGGGCGAGGCCGCCTCCGCCTTGCTATGCTCCGACATTTCAGTACCGATTGAGTCCATGTAGCGCATGCCGGAGTAGCCAACCAGGCAATTAATAAGTACGCAGGTCAAACATATCAGCAGAGCTGTCATCAACGTGATGCGCCATTGCAGGGACAGTCGCTTCATTCGCCGTCCTCCATAACGTAGCCCTCGCCGATTCGGTTACGGATGGGGTCGTGCCCCAACGCGCCGCGCAGCTTTTTGCGCAGTGACGAGATGTGCACGCGGGTCGCGTTGCTAAAGCTGTTGACACTGCTATCCCATACGTGGTCGATGAGCTCCTCTTGGCTCACCGGTCGTCCCTGGTTAAGCATCAGGTACTCCAAGATGCCGGTCTCCTTGCGTGTGAGGGATAGGGCCTCGTCGCCCACGGAGGCGACGCGCGCCTTGGTGTCAAAGCTCAGCGATCCGCAGGTCAGGACAACATCGCTTTGCGTAAAGCGCCTGAGCGTGAGGCTGCGGATACGTGCCGCCAGCTCGTCAAGGTGGAACGGCTTGGTGAGGTAGTCGTTGGCGCCCGCATCGAGCCCCGCTACCTTGTCGGAGACCTCGCCACGTGCCGAGAGCACAAGCACCTTGGTCTCACAATCAGCTGTCCTGAGTTGCCTGAGCACGGTCATGCCGTCGACATGGGGGAGATTGAGGTCGAGCACGACAAGATCAAAGGTCTCGACATCGAGCAGATCGAGGGCCTGCTGCCCGTCGTAGCAGCAGTCGACGCTATAGGCCAAGTTGCGCAGGCTGCGTGCGATCGCATCGCACAGCGCCCGCTCGTCCTCGATGACCAAGATGCGCATAACGTTCTCCTTGCATAATCATTCACGCTTAACACGGATTTTATAGTCGGTATGGTCCAATGGGTCGCGAAACGAAAGGAGTGGTCAGATTGTTCAAAGCGATTAAGCCTGTGGCGCAGGTGGCTTTGCTGATCGTTGGGGTAGCCATGGTTGGCTTTGGAATTATGCGCGGCGAGGCAGATGCCGTGCTGGCCAAGGCAATCAGGCTGTGCTTGGAGTGTATCGGAATTGGATAAAAGAAAAAACACTGCATCGCATCTTTTAGCGCGATTTCGTGGATTGATTCAGGCGGCGGCGACGCTTGCGACCAATATTCACCTGCCTAACTTTGCCAAGGGCGGCATCTACCAGGGAGCGGGCAAAGCCGTCTGCGTGCCGGGCCTCAACTGCTACTCGTGTCCAGCGGCCTCGGGTGCGTGCCCCATCGGGTCGTTTCAGTCGGTGGTGGGCTCGTCTAAGTTTAGCTTCTCGTATTACGTCACCGGAACGCTCATTCTGATCGGCGTGCTGCTGGGACGTTTTGTATGCGGCTTTTTGTGCCCGTTTGGATGGCTACAAGAGCTTTTGCATAAGATTCCCAGCAAAAAGCTCTCCACGAAAAAGCTCAAGCCGCTCACGTACATCAAGTATGCCGTGCTGCTGTTTGCCGTGGTGCTGCTGCCCGTCTTGGTGGTTAACGATGTGGGTATGGGCGACCCGTTCTTTTGCAAGTACATCTGCCCGCAAGGTGTGCTCGAG
>CAKXKM010000068.1:0-7209 GCA_934876235.1 Collinsella sp. AF02-46-1
GTTGCGGGCTCTGGTCCCGGCGGCGGCCTCGGCGCTTCGCGCCTGCCGCCTTGGGGGACTTTGGGGCGCGGCCGGCAGCTGTGGCGCGTTGCGCCTGCTGCCTGCGGGGACTTTGGGGTCGTGCGGCAGCTGCGGCGCTGTCGCGCTTGCTGCCTTGGGTGACTTTGGGGTCGATTGGGGTTGTCTGCACAATTCGCGGTATTATGTTGCGGAGTTTTGAAAGGAGCCGCTGGTGGTCACGACGACATTTGCCTCGCCTTTGGGCGAAATCTTGCTTGCCGCTGATGGCCGCGGTCTGACGGGGCTTTGGTTTGAGGGGCAGGAGCACTTTGGTTCCACGCTTCTCCGGGAAGACTCCGAACATGTTGAAGGCGCCGACGCGGTTTCCGGTACCGGTGGAATATCTTTGGTGAATCCCGCAAATGGTGCGGCCTCCTCGGTGCTCGAGCGTTCTTGGGCTTGGTTGAATGCTTATTTTGCAGGGCAGGAGCCTCGGTATACGCCGCCGTTGCATTTGATTGGCACGGCGTTTCAGCGTGAAGTCTGGTACGAGCTGCTTTCTATCCCGCGTGGCGAGGTCGCTACGTATGGCGAGATCGCCCAGCGTGTTGCCGCCCGCCATCGGGTGCCGGGGAACGAGGCACCCGTTGTATCTCCCCGTGCTGTGGGGGCTGCGGTCGCGCGTAATCCCATTTCGATTATCGTGCCGTGCCATCGCGTAGTTGCCGCCGATGGTTCGCTCAACGGATATGCCGGCGGGCTTGACCGCAAGGAGTGGCTGCTTCGGCTTGAGGGCGCGTACGAGGAGTAACGCTCGAGCACTTTGCATAACTAGGACGCCGTGAAAGGACGAGTCACTGTTCCTTCGCGCCCGGCATGCGTCAAAGCGCTCGACACGTGCGCCTTAAGTTTGGCTAAGCCACATCCTGCGTATTTAAAAACGCGCAGGTTGAGCAGCTAAGGCTGCGCTAAGGCGGTTGACGGTACGCTATCATCGGCAGTATCGAAACCTGTAGAGCCATGCGCCAAAGGAGCAACTATGAAGCTGATGCTTGCCGAGGACGAACCTGGTCTCTCCCGCGCCCTCACCGCGATTCTTCAACATAGCGACTACGAGGTTGACACCGCCCTCGACGGCTTGACGGCGCTCGAGAATCTACTCACCAACGATTACGACGCCGCAATCCTGGACATCATGATGCCCGGCATGGACGGCATCGAGGTGCTCAAGCGTACACGCGCCGCCGGAAAGCGACTGCCCATCATCATGCTCACGGCAAAAAGCGAGGTGTCCGATAAGGTCGAGGGCCTGGATGCCGGTGCCAACGATTACCTGACCAAGCCGTTTGCCGCCAAGGAACTGCTTGCGCGTATTCGTGCCATGACGCGTGCCGCGACGGCAATTGACGCCACGACGCTCAGCGTGGGTAACGTGCGCCTCGACACGGCGGCTTGCACGCTTGTGGGACCCTTGGGCGAGGAGCACCTGGCCAATCGCGAGTTTCAGCTTATGGAACTCTTTATGCGCAACGCCGGCACGCGCATGCCCACTGAACGTCTGATGCTCGAGGTTTGGGGTGAGGACGCGCCCGAAGGCGCCAACGTGGTGTGGGTCTATATCTCGTACCTGCGCAAAAAGCTGACGGCGCTTGGTGCCAACGTTGCCATTCGCGCGTCGCGTAACCAGGGCTATTCGCTCGAGGTTGTCGAGGAAGGCGAATAAGCGTGAGCGCGAGCGCGTGGTGCAAGCGCATGACGGAGTGGTTTCACGCCGCCTCGAGTAGTAAGGGGCGGGCTAATTCTGTTGACGCATTGGGCCGCCGTCTGCGTCGCAAGTTTATCCTCGTTGCCATGGGCGCCGTGACCGTGGTGCTCACGCTCATCATCGCCGGCATCAACATCGTCAATTATTCGCATGTCTGCAAGATGGCCGACGCTCGCCTGGACTATATTCTGGCGGGCAAGGACGGTATCGATTGGGGGGACGAGTCTAAAGCCGAGCCCGCTAATGGCAAAGATGCCGGCGATAGCCAAGCGGGCGTTCGCATCAGACACTTCGAAGGCATGACGGCGGAGTCTCCCTTCGACACGCGCTACTTTACGGTGACGATTGACGCCGGACAGGTTGCCGATGTCAATACGGCCCGCATTGCCGCGGTTGGTGCCAAGCGCGCCGCCAGTATTGCCGCAAGGCTGCATGCCAAGGGCTGGACCTCGGGCTTCTCTGGCAATTATCGTTATACGACCGACGTCCAGGACGACGAGATCACCTATGTGTTCGTGGACTGCTCGCGCGAGCTTGCAAGCTTTCATTCGTTTTTGAGCGCGAGTGTGGCGATCAGTTGCATTGGCTGGCTGGCGGTGCTGGCAATTGTAACGGTCGCGTCGGGTGCCGTGATTCGACCGATGGTCGAGAGCTACAGCAAGCAAAAGCGATTTATTACCGATGCAAGCCACGAGATCAAGACGCCGCTCGCTGTGATCGATGCCGCCAACGAGGTACAGGAGATTGAGAGCGGCGAGAGTGAGTGGACGCAGAGCATTCACGAGCAGGTGGCGCGACTGACGGCACTTACGGAGCGTCTGGTATTTTTGGCGCGCATGGACGAGGGCTCGGCGGGCTTTACCATGGCGTCGATCGATCTCTCGGAGGCAGTTGACAAGGCAGCCGCGCCGTTTGAATCGGTGGCGGTCTCGCGCGGCAAGCGCCTGTCGATGTCGGTCGCGACCGGCGTGCGCGCTCATGCCGATGCTGCGGCGGTGACGCAGGTGGTTGAGTTGCTGCTGGACAATGCCACGCGCTATGCGAGCGAGGGCAGCGTGATCGAGTTGAGTCTGCGCGCCGTTTCGCGCGGTGCGGGCAAAGGCTCGGCAGAGCTTGTCGTATCGAACGCTGTAGACGAGCTGCCCGAAGGCGACCTGGACCGATTGTTCGACCGCTTCTATCGTGCGGACGTGTCGCGCAGCTCCAAGACAGGCGGCTCGGGTGTGGGCCTATCCGTGGTGCGTGCCATCGCCGAAGCCCATGGCGGCTCCGCTACCGTATCTGGCCACGACCATCAGATCACCTTCACCGTCCGTCTCTAAAACCTGCAAAAAGGGACAGGTTTGTTTTGGCAGGTTTTATCTGTGCAGACGGCAGCGGAGGCTGGCGGTGATCGGCGCCATGAACGCCACCGACCCAAATAAACGCACCTCTAACTGCTAAAATATGGACATCGTTGTTCGGCTCCCGAAGGAAAGGAGACGGTCATGCAGTACGAGATCGGCGGAGGGGCTTTCCCGGTTGTTACGTGCAACCTTAGCGACGGCGAATCCATGATCACCGAAAGCGGTGCCATGGTCTGGATGACCCCCAACATGGAGATGTCCACCTCGGGCGGTGGTATAGGCAAGATGTTCTCTAAGGCTTTTTCGGGTGAGGCGTTGTTCCAAAACATTTGGACCGCGCACGGCGATGGCATGATTGCGTTTGGCTCTTGCTTCCCCGGCCGCATTATACCGATCGAGATTGGCCCTGGTAAGAGCTGGATTTTGCAGAAGCGTTCGTTCCTTGCCGCGGAAAGTGGTGTTGAGCTGAGCATCCACTTTAACAAGAAGGCAAAGACCGGCGTCTTTGGCGGCGAGGGTTTTATCATGCAAAAGCTCACGGGCTCGGGTATTGCCTTTGCCGAGATCGACGGCGACCTAGTTGAGTACGAGCTTGCTGCTGGCCAGCAAATGATTGTAGATACCGGCAACGTGGCCGGCTTTGAGGAGACGGTGAGCATCGACGCGCATATGGTCAAGGGCGTCAAAAACATCATGTTTGGCGGTGAAGGCGTGTTCAACACTGTGCTCACCGGTCCGGGGCGCATCTGGCTGCAGACAATGCCCATTTCCAATCTTGCGGCAGCAGTGGCTTCGATGACCAACAACAATAACTAATCGTGTATAGGATGACGCGCGCGGCGGGCCCGGCCTGTCGTGCGCGTTTTTTGGTGGCAAACGCCCTGTTTATCGGGTGCGGCTGTGCTCCTGCAGCGCATAGATCGACTTATCCATGTTGAACAGGTAGGCCACGACGCAGACAATAAAGAACGTCGGCAGACTGCTAAAGCCAAAGACCTCGCAGCCAATAAAGATGGGCGCGAGCAGCGTATTGGTGGCGCTGCCAAAGACGGCGGCGTATCCCAGCGCGGCGCAGAGCTCGACGGGCATGCCGAGAATCCCGGCGAGTACGACACCCAGGCTGGCTCCGATGGAGAACAGCGGCGTCACCTCGCCACCCTGATATCCTGCGGCAAGCGTGGCGATGGTGAGTACGAATTTGAGCGCCCAGTCCCAAGGCATGATCGACGCCTCACCGTTGTCACCCAGTGCCGCGGATATCAGGTTGGTGCCAAGGCCGCAGTATCGCCCCTGCCACAGCGCGAACAGAATCGCCGACAGCGCAAGGCCCATAACGGCAACGCGTATGTAAGGGCTGGGGAGCAGCCGCGCTGCAAGGGTCTTGGCATGGGCAAGGCACCAGGCAAAAGCTCCACCTACCATACCAAACGCGATACCCAACAACGCCAGTCGTCCAAGACCGGGGAGGTCGAGCGCATACGAGGCGGTAACGGCGACCTCAAACTTCTCGAGCCCCAGAGCGCCGGAGGTCATGCTTGCGGCGAGCGAGGCTGTAAGCGCGGGAAACAGCGCGCGGTATTCCATGCGTCCTGCGACCAGTACTTCGATCGCAAAGACCGTGGCGGCGAGGGGCGTTCGGAAGAGTCCGGCAAAGCCGGCGGCCATGCCGATAAGCAAAAACGTGTTGCCGGGTTCTCGGAAAGGTAGACGTCGGCCGATCCAATGCGAGACGGTTGCGCCGATCTGCACGGCTACGCCTTCGCGTCCCGCGCTGCCGCCAAAGAGATGCGTGGCCCACGTGCTCAGCATAATGAGCGGCACCAGACGCGGGGAGATGGCGTCCTCGCGTCCGTGACCTACGTCGAATACTAAGCTCATGCCCCGATCGGTGCCTTTGCCCCAGGTGAGGTAGGCAAATACGATGGCCAAGCCCATGAGGGCGAGGAAGGGAAGGAGCAGTACGATGTGCTCGTCACGGAAGGCGCCGATTGCCAGGAGCACACGACCAAAAAGGGCACTGATGGCGCCAACGATAACGCCGATAGGGATTCCGACGGCGCCCATGAGCACGAGGCAACTATAGGTGTTGACCAGGCGTTTAATTCTGCTCGATGCGCTGCTTTCCGACACTTCTCCTCCAAAACAAAAAAGACTCCTGCCGCGGCGTGATGCCCAAGGGATATCACGCAACAGCAGAAGTCATCAGCAACAAGGCGGTTTAGGGCGACGCGACAGTTTTACTGACGCACCCAACGGAGACAATCATTCCGCAGCGGCATCATAGCGGCGGGCGCGGTTTGGGTCAAATGGTTGCCTTGGGACAGTCTTGGCGCCCGCCCGCGCCCTCGTTTCCCCATATAAAACCTGCCAAAATAAACCTGTCCCTTTTTGGTAGGTGGGAAATGGGTAATACTAAAGAGTTATCCGACCAGATGGGAATTAATCGATGGCCTATATCGAATTCAAAGACGTCATCAAGGCATACGGCGAGGGCGATGCCCGCATCCACGCGCTCGACGGCGCGAGCTTTACGGTCGAGCGCGGCGAGCTCGCCATCATTTTGGGTGCTTCGGGTGCCGGCAAGACCACGGCCCTCAACATTCTGGGCGGCATGGACACGGCAACTTCTGGCACCGTGACGGTGGACGGGCGTGACGTGAGCTCTGCCAACGAGGCTCAGCTTGTGGAATACCGTCGCGCTGACGTCGGCTTTGTCTTTCAGTTCTACAATCTGGTCCCTAACCTGACGGCGCTTGAGAACGTCGAACTCGCGGCGCAGATCTGCCCCGATTCGCTCGACGCCGAGCAAACGCTTCGCCAGGTTGGCCTGGGCGACCGCCTCGCTAACTTTCCGGCGCAGCTTTCGGGCGGCGAGCAGCAGCGCGTATCCATCGCCCGCGCGCTGGCTAAGAACCCCAAGCTGCTTTTGTGCGACGAGCCTACGGGTGCACTCGACTACAAAACCGGCAAGCAGATCTTGCAGCTGCTACAGGACACTTGCCGCAAGCAAGGCATTACGGTCATCATCATCACCCACAACTCTGCGCTGGCGCCCATGGCCGATCGCCTGATCCGCTTTAAGAGCGGCCGCGTGGAGAGCGAGACGGTCCAGCAAAATCCTGTGCCTATCGAGACGATCGAGTGGTAGCGCCCATGAATCAGGACCGCCAAAACAGTCAACGCCGCGACGCGCAGAACACGGAGCGCGAGCAGGATTTTACGACCTACCGTACCGCCCAAAGCTCAAACGATATGGTGCCGACGGTTTTTCGCCGTGGCATCTACCGCACGATTCGCGGCAGCCTCAAACGCTTCTTGTCTATCGTTGTGATCACCGCGCTTGGCGTGAGCGTGATGTGCGGCCTTAAGGCGGGCTGCGAGGACCTGTGTGATTCGGTCGACGCCTATTTTGACCAGCAGAATGTCTATGACATCAACGTGCAGTCGACCTATGGTCTGACCGATGACGATCTTGCCGCGATCCAAGAGGTCGATGGCGTCGAGACGGCCGAGGGCATCTATACCGAGACCGCCTATACCGCCGTGGGTACGACGCGCGAGCGTGTCGTCGTACAGAGCCTCTCCAAAGAGAATATTGACCAACCGGTGCTAGTACGCGGCGAGCTGCCCGAGACTTCGGGCGAAGTGGCAGTGACCTCACGTTTTTTGAAGGCTTCGGGCAAGAAAATCGGCGATACGGTGAGCTTTGCCGCCAACGATGCGAGCTCGTCGAACCAAAGCGCCAAGGACCAGTTTGCCGATGGGGACTACACCATCACGGCCGAGGTTCTCGATCCCACTGATGTGAGCTCCGACTCGACGGTCAACGCCTTTCGCGCTGCTTCGACTGCGGACTACAAGTTCTACGTGAGCGAGGATGCCGCGACATCTTCTTCCTACTCCGCTGTCCACGTGGTCGTCGAGGGAGCCAAGAGCCTCAACTCCTATTCGGATGCCTACTCGGCAAAGATCAATGAGGTCAAGGGCAATATCGAGAAGATCCGCGAGGAGCGTGAGAAGGCGCGCGCCCAGGAGCTGACGGTCGACACACCGGCGAGCTTGGACGCGGCTGAGCGTCAGGCGAATATGGTCTTTGGG
>CAKXKM010000068.1:7219-9684 GCA_934876235.1 Collinsella sp. AF02-46-1
GAGCAGGACAACATCAATCGCATGGCCGAGGGCAGCGAGGAGCGTGCGCAGGCTCAGGTCGACCTGGACCAGCGCCGTGCCGCCGCCAACCAGCAATTCGCCGATGCCCGCGCCGAGCTCTCCGACCTGGGCGAATGCACCTGGTACATCCAGGACCGCGGCAATATCGCAAGCTACTCGAGCGTCGAGAGCGATAGTTCTTCGATCGAGGCCATCGCCACGGTGTTCCCGTTCATCTTCTTTATCGTCGCCGTGCTCATTAGCCTTACCACTGCCACACGCATGGTCGAGGAGGAGCGCACGCTCATCGGTCTGTACAAGGCACTCGGCTATTCACGCGGGCGTATCCTGTCCAAATACGTGGACTATGCGCTGTGGGCTTGCCTGATTGGCGGCGTGCTGGGCAACATCATTGGATTTGTGGGCCTGCCGCTGTTCCTGTTTACGGTGTTCGACGACATGTACTCGCTGCCCCAGATGTTGCTTTCGTACGACATCGTGTCCTCGATCGTTTCGGTGGCGCTGTTTGCCGTGGGCGTGGTGGGAGCCACGATTATCGCCTGCCGCCACGAGATGGCCGAGACCCCTGCCTCGCTCATGCGCCCCAAGGCCCCGCGCGCCGGTTCGCGCATTCTGCTCGAGCGCATCGGCTTTATCTGGCACCGCATGGGCTTTTTGAACAAGGTGGCAGCGCGTAACCTGTTCCGCTACAAAAAGCGTGCCTTTATGACCATCTTTGGCATTGCGGGCTGCACGGCGCTTGTGATTTGCGGTATGGGCATCCGTGATACGTCGGTCGCGCTGTCGCCCAAGCAGTACGGCCACATCACACGCTATGACCTGCTGGCGGTCGCCAATCCCGACGATTTTTCGCAGACGTGCGCGGCGTTGGATGAGCGCAGTGCAGCCAAGGATTCCAACGTGACCGTGACTTCGACGCTGTCGATCATGACCGACAACGTCACCTTTACATTTGGCGGCAAGAGCGAGACCGTGCAACTGATCGTGGTGCCCGATGACCGCACGGACGACCTGGACGACTACGTGTGTCTCGAGGACGAGTCCAAAGAACCGCTCGCCCTGCGTGACGGGGATGTGTATTTGAGCAAGAGCTCTCAGCTGGTGCTGGGGATCAAGCCGGGTGACACAGCACATGTCCAGGATTCGTCACTCAACGTCGCCAAGGTCAAGGTCAGCGACATTTCGCTTAACTATCTGGGCAACACGCTCTATATGACGCAGAGCACCTACGAGCGCGCGTTCGGTCGAAGCGCGCGCCTCAACGGCATCCTTGCGCTGCTTAAGGGCTCGTCGGCCGATCAGATTGCGTTTACCAACCGTCTTAAGAGCGATGGTTGGATTACGCTGTCGAGTACCGCCGAGCATTGGGAAAACTATGAGGCAAACTTTACGATTATCAACTCGGTCGTGGTGCTTGTGACCTTTATGGCGGCGTGCCTGTCGTTTGTGGTGGTATTTACGTTGTCTAACACCAACATCTCGGAGCGCGAACGCGAGCTGGCGACTATTAAGGTGCTGGGCTTCCGTCGTGGCGAGGTGCACCATTACGTCAACAAGGAGACGTTGATTCTTACGGCGATCGGAGCCGCGCTGGGCGTACCGCTGGGCGGCTTGCTGGCCGAGAGTTTTACGTACATTTTGCAGATGCCGTCGCTGTACTTTGACGTCGAGGTCGAGCCGCTAAGCTACGTGCTCGCCGTGGTGCTTTCCTTTGGCTTTACGTTTATCGTCAACCTCGCCACCAACCGTACCCTCAACAAGATTGACATGGTCGGTGCCCTCAAGAGTGCCGAGTAACCTGCCAAAAAGGGACAGGTTTATTTTGGCAGGTTTTATCTGCGCAAACGCCGGACAACCATTGTCGCTACCACAATGACAGGATAGGGAACAAGGGCATTTTCCGGGTAGCCGGGTTCGTTACCATTCGTCCCATTCATCAGCATTTTCCTCCAGATATTTTCTTAATCTCTCAAAAGAGCTTGTCCGCCTGTACTGTATCGTGCTTCTCGACGTATTGAACAGTTCCGCAATCTCGGTATCGTTCATTCCCTCGAAGTAATACAGCAGTATGGCTTTGCGCTTTTCTTCCGGCAAAGTACGGATTGCTTCAAGAAGCAGCTTTGGCGTGATTTTCTTCCCGGCTTTCTCAAAGACGGTTTCAACAGTTTCCCGTTTGAAATATTCATCAAACGTATGAAGCTGTCGCGCTTCGTCTAAGGTCATGTCGGAAAAGGTCACTTCCTTTGCCCTGTGTCTGCGAAGCTCTCTATGAGTGTCGCACGCTTCATTGTGAAGTACCGTATTACAAAACTTCTGAAAAGCACACTGTTTGTAAAACTCCCTGCTGTTAGGTTCCACATTCTCACCTCCTTTCTCGTTGGAAAGTTGGTGGTGCTTCCCCCTTTTCGCGGGGCAATACGGCGGTTTTCAAAAACGCCGAAGAT
>CAKXKM010000069.1 GCA_934876235.1 Collinsella sp. AF02-46-1
AGGTGCCTTGAAACGAGGCGGCATTGACCTTCTGGTCATGCCGCCGAAGTTGAAAGGCAGATTGCCGCTCTGGCGGGTTTGCAGCGTCGAGCAGTTACGGCGTTTGGTAAAACGCCGTAACTAACGAGCTCCGTACTGCTCGTAGTAGGCGTCGATGGCGGTCTTGAGCTCGTCGTCGATGACGACCTTGCCGTCGATCTCGTGATTGTAGAGGGTCTCGACGACCTCTGCCATAGAAACGATGCTCGCGACGGGGAAACCGTACTTTGCCTCGATCTCCTTCTGCGCGGTGGTCACGCCGCCCTTGCCGACCTCCATGCGGTTGAGGGACACGATCAGGCCCTTAATTTCGACGTCAGCAGCAGCCTTAACCTTGGGATAGGTCTCGTCGATGGACTTGCCGCTGGTGGTGACGTCCTCGACCATGACCACGCGGTCGCCGTCCTGGGGCTCATAGCCCAGCAGGTTGCCCTTGTCGGCGCCGTGGTCCTTGGCCTCCTTGCGGTCGCAGCAGTACTTGACCTCCTTGCCGTACAGCTCGTGGTAGGCAATGGCGGTCACGACGGCCAGGGGAATGCCCTTGTAGGCCGGCCCAAACAGCACGTCAAAGTCGTCGCCAAAGTTATCGTGGATGGCCTGGGCGTAATACTCGCCCAGCTTCTTGAGCTGGTAGCCCGTCACATAAGCGCCGGCGTTCATAAAGAACGGGGACTGACGGCCGCTCTTGAGCGTAAAGCTGCCGAACTTAAGAACGTCGGACTCAACCATGAACTTGATGAACTCTTGCTTGTAAGCCTCCATGCGGGCTCCTCTCGTAATCGCGTACGTGCCCTTCAGTTTAGCGCAGGCGAGGCGTCGATGTGGGTACGCTTTGAGGCCACGTCAGTCTGTAAAGGCTTTGTCAAAGACGATGGTTTTCCGAACAATGGGGTTGACACGATAAACCCCCTCGTCAAGAATACGGGCGGATTAAAAGGGGTACGAGATACCCAAAGCGCGCTGCGCCCGGCCTTAAGGAGGTGTGCCATGGAAGGCAGTCATAGTCGAAAAACCTGCATGTCGCCCTCGGCACGCCGCGAGGATTCCGCACACGCATAAGCGCCACGAACCGATCTTTGGCACCCATCCGCCAACAATCAAAACCACCACAAAGGTGCCTGTCCCCTTTGTGGTGGTTCGCGAGCTTGACGTGAGCGACATCTAGGTTTTTTGCAACTCAATACGACACGTACGCTAACTCCCTTCAACAAGGAGGACCCTATGCTGATGCTCAAAACCGCCACGGTACTCGAAGCTATCTCCAAGCGCCGCCGCACGGCGCGCCCTGCCGCTCACACCGGCCTGCCCAAGAACACCATATTCGCCGCCACCCATAGCGCCGAGGACGCCCTCGTGCTGCTCGACGCCACAGCCGACGGCCTCACTGCCGAGCACGCCGCCGAGCGCCTGAGCGCCATCGGCCCCAACACCATCGAGGCGGCAACCAAGACGCTCGCGCGCCGCATCGCCGACGCCTTCATCGATCCCTTCGCCGGCATCCTCGCCGTGCTCGCACTGGTCTCGCTCTACATCGACGTGCTCGCCGTGCCCGAGCCGCAGCGCGACCCCTCCACGGTCATCGTCATCGGCATCATGCTGCTGGTATCGGGCGGCATGAAGTTTATCCAGGAAGCCCGCAGCGGCAATGCCGCCGAGGCCCTCAAGGACCTGGTCTCCAACACCTGCTGTGCCCTGCGCGACGGCGAGCGCATCGAGATCCCCTTCGACGAGCTCGTCCCCGGCGATGTGATCCGCCTCTCTGCCGGCGATATGGTGCCGGCCGACGCCCGCATCATCACCGCGCGCGATCTGTTTGTGATCGAGTCCGCACTCACCGGCGAGAGCGAGGCCGTCGAGAAGACCGCTGCCATCACCGTCGTCGAGGGCGCCGACAGCTCCGCGCTGCCGCTCTCTGCCTGCAAGAACATCGTCTTTACCGGCACCTCCGTGCAAAACGGCACCGCTATGGCACTTGTCGTAGCCACCGGCTCGGACACTTACCTGGGCGGCATCGCCGAGATGCTCAACGGACGCGGCGAGAAGAGCGCGTTTGACCGCGGCGTTTCGAGCGTCTCCATGTTGCTCGTACGCCTCATGCTCGTTATGGCGCCGGCGGTCTTTGCCATCAACGCCGCCACCAAGGGCAACGTCATCGACGCGCTGTTGTTCGCCACGAGCGTGGCCGTGGGCATCACGCCGCAGATGCTTCCCGTCATCGTGACCACGAGCCTGTCACAGGGCGCCAAGGACCTCGCTCGTCGCCAGGTTATCGTCAAGGAGCTGCCGGCAATCCAAAACCTGGGCGCCATGGACGTCCTGTGCTGCGACAAGACCGGCACCCTCACCGAAGACCGCATCGTACTCGAGCGCTACCTCAACACCGATGGCAACGAGGACGCGCGCGTGCTGCGCCATGCGTTTTTGAACAGCTTCTTCCAGACCGGCCTCAAAAATCTTATCGACCTGGCCGTCATCGACCGTGCCGACGTGACGCCCTCGGCTGTCGCACCCGATTCCATGCTGGGCCAGAGCCTGCGCGACCGCTATACCAAGGTCGACGAGGTGCCCTTCGATTTCTCGCGCCGTCGTCTGAGCGTAGTTGTCGCCGACGCCCAAGGCAAAACCCAGATGGTCACCAAGGGAGCTGCCGAGGAAATGCTCGAGATCTGCTCCTTTGTCGAGGTCGATGGTGCCGCCCAGCCGCTTACCAAAGATAAGCTCGCCCAGATTCGCAAGCAGGTAGCCGGGCTCAACGCCGAGGGCCTGCGCGTGATTGCCGTGGCGCAGAAAACCAATCCGCGATGCGTGGGCGAGTTTGGCATCGCCGACGAGTGCGACATGGTGCTGATGGGCTTTTTGGCCTTCCTCGATCCGCCCAAAGCAAGTGCCACGGGCGCCGTCGCCACCCTCGAGGCCAAGGGTGTCGCCGTTAAGGTCCTGACCGGCGACAATGACCGTGTCGCCACCACCGTCTGCGAGCAGATCGGCATCGACGCGAGCAACGTCTTGCTGGGCTCCGAGATCGATGCGCTCGACGACGCCGAGCTTGCCGAGCGCGCTGAGAACACCCACCTCTTCGCCAAGCTCTCGCCGCTGCAGAAGGCGCGCCTGGTACGCGTCATGCGCGAGCTGCTCGGCCACACCGTGGGCTTTATGGGCGACGGCATCAACGACGCCGCCGCCATGCGCGCGAGCGACTGCGGCATCTCGGTCGACTCCGCCGTCGACATCGCCAAGGAATCCGCCGACATCATCTTGCTCCAGAAGGACCTGGGCGTGCTCGAGCGCGGCATCATCGAAGGCCGCCGCACCTACGGCAACCTGCTCAAGTACCTCAAGACCACGGTGAGCTCAAACTTTGGTAACGTGCTGTCCGTGACCGTCGCGAGCCTGTTCTTGCCGTTTTTGCCCATGAGCGCCCTGCAGCTGGTGCTGCTATCGCTGGTCTACGAGATCGTGTGCATCGCGCTGCCGTGGGACACCGTCGACGACGCCTGGACCGCCCGTCCGCGTGCCTGGGACGCTACGTCCATCAAGGGCTTTATGCTCGAGCTGGGCCCCGTGAGCTCGCTGTTTGACATTGTGACCTTCGCCGCGCTCTTCTTTGTGGTGTGCCCTGCCGCCGTGGGCGCAAGCTGGGCAGAGCTTGCCGTCGCGGGCAACGTCGCAGGCATGGCGACCTTTACGGCGCTCTTCCAGAGCGGTTGGTTTGTCGAGTCCATGTGGTCGCAGACGCTCGTGATTCACATGCTGCGCTCCCCGCGCCTGCCGAGCCCGCGCGACCATGCCGCACCGGCACTGTGCGCCCTCACCGTGCTGGGCCTGGCGCTCGTCACCTGGCTGCCGGCAAGCCCCATCGCCGATGCACTCGGTCTCATGACGCTGCCGACGAGCTTTTTCGCACTGCTCATCGGCATCGTTACCGCCTACATCGCGCTCACCCAGCTGGCAAAGCACCGCTACATTGCCCGCCACGGTGAGCTGCTTTAGCACGGTGAGCCGCCACAGTAGACAGCCCAAGGGCAAAACCACCACAAAGGCGCCTGTCCCCTTTGTGGTGGTTTTGGTGCGCTACGAGGCATTGGTCAGGCGGCTCCAGAGTTCGTCAATATCGATTTGGTCGCCGCCGCTCAGATAACCGGTGCGAATAAAAGACTCACTATAGATATAGATGTCATGCGCGCTGTCGCCATCATCTTCGGTGTCGTAGGCCAAAATCACGTAACGGCTGCCGTCGAGCGCCTTGACCAGCCAATACACGGAATCGTCGATCGTGCACTTCTCCTGCACTATCGACGCATCGCCGATTGCGCCGGTGAGCGCACGATCGCCCGTCGTATAGCCGCCCACCGAAAGCAAAATCGCCACGCTATCGTCTCCGCCGCCCGGCTCAAGTTCCTCGTACTCGGACTCCGAAAGCGGTATCGCGCTGTTCGCAAGTTCGTCCACGTCATCCGAAATCTTAGAAAAGGTAAAAGCGAAAAGTCCCGCGTCATCGGCGGCACCGTAGCCCACGCTCTCGCCTTGCCACTCATAGTTTTGATGCTTGAGCAGGCGCACCAGGTCGGCGCCATCCAAGTTGATCGCAGCATAGACCGTCACGTTGGCGTTGTCGTCTACACAGGCGGCGTCCGCCGTGGTCGCCTTCTTGGCACCGCCCGCGCCGCCCAATCCGCCCGAGCAGCCAGCCAGCGCACAAGCCAGCGCACCCGCGCCCGCCACAAAGGCCACACGGTTCATCGTCACTTCATTCATCATGTTCGTTCCTCGCTATGGTATTGGCCACGTCGCACCTAGCCGAGCGCGCGTCCAGTCTTTTCCTGCCAAAATTCGTCTATCGTCGGAGCACCGCCGCCCTGGGTAAACCTACCGGTCTTGATAGCCTCCTCGGTAATGAGATCCAAGCGGTAGTCACCGTTTTCCATCGGGCTCACCATGGCAACGTGCCGCGCCATGTTGGAACCGTATACGCACGCGACCCATGAGCCCGAAGTAATCTGCACCCGGTCCTCGACCGGCACGGAAAAGCCCGCGATAACATCCTCGCAGCTCGAATAGCCCGAAAGTTGCAGCGTGAACATCACGGTGCTTCCGGTGCCGCCCTTGTCGAGCTTTCCGATTTCGTCCTCGCCGAGCCATTCGGTCGCGCCGTCCTTGCTGATATTGCAGACGCTGAGCACGTGTCCCGCCTCGTCCTCGTACATCTCGAGCGCGTCTTGCCAGGTATAGCCCTGCTGCGAGGCAAACTCCTGCAACTGCCAGCCCTTAAGCTCGAGGAGCGCCGCGATGCTGATGTTGCGGTGCGCATCCCAGCAATCATCCGACCACGTATCGAACGCATCCGCCGAGCCGCTGTCCGCGTCGCCAGAATCGACCGACGTCGCACCCGCGTCCATCTTGTCCTTTACCGGGCGGTCGTCGTTAAAACCCGTCGCATCCTGCGTCCGCTGTCCGCCGCACCCCACAAGCGTCAGCAGCGCCGTTCCCGCCGCCGCGACAAATGCCGTGCGCGAAAGTACCGTCTCCCTCATCATTGTTCCTTTCCCGTTCTTTATCACCATGCCGAGAAACACATCCGGCATCGATTCACACATAAGCCGCCTCACGCTATTGACGAGGCAGCTCCGTCCAGCCAAAACCGGGTTCAAAACCATCGCGTGTACCGATCACATCGCCCGAACCGTTGACCCAGGCCTGGTCGGCCATCACCGAGACCTCGACATCGGTGCCGTCGGGTCTGGCGTAATGGTTGACCCCGCGAATGGCATCGGAATACGAGGCAGCGCCCGTCCCCACGCCCGCGCTGGAAAAATTGGCGGCGCTGGCAGCCATATTCGCGGCGTGCTGACGGTCGCTGCGATCGAACCACGCCTGCTGGTAGCTGTCGAACGCCGCCTGTTGCGAGGCATGCATCTGTTGCCAGGCTGCAAACTGCTGTTGCTGCTGGGCAATGTTCATCTGCGTGCGTTGGCGCTGCTCAAGCACCATCTGTTGCTTTTGAGCTGACGTCTCGCGTGCAATCGCCGGATTGAGCCGCAGAGTCGACGCCATTGATGCAAGCGCCGTGGAGGCCGCCTTGTCCAGGCGACCTTCTGGCGCAACCAAACAGAAGCTGTCCCTGATACGCCACTGCAGCAGGTCGGCCGCACCCAGCTCGAACGACGCTCCGTCCGGGCAACCGCCTCGACCCGTGGGCTGTTCTTGCGCGACGCCCTGTCCCGCCGCTGCCGCCGCCCGGCGCTCGCGCAGGCGCTTGCCCAAAACACCGCCGATCAGCCCACTCGAAAGGCCCGCACCCAGCAGTGCCTCGGCCCCAGCGGCAACACCTTTGCCCATAGAACCCGCGACGCCGCCGATTGAAAACATATAGCCCTCGACTTTGGCCGCCACCGCGAGCTCGGTGGGCACCGGAGCGCCCGTGAGCCGATATCGACGCATGCGGCACTCATAGACCACATCGCTCGGCTCCATCGAAAAGCCCTGGATTGCAAAGTCGTTTGCCGCCTCGCGCTTTACGCGGGCACGCTCGCGCTCGATATCGACCGCCGCGCTCGATGGGTACGGTTGCTCGGCAACAACTTCTGCCCGCGCGCCCAGCCGTGCTGCACAGGCCTGAGCCAGCTCGTCGCAAGCTGCCTCCACGTGCACAAACACCTTGCGTTCGGTTTGCGTGGGGATACGCTTGGCAACGGTGCCCGCATCCACGTAGCAGAGCTCGGAGCGGTACATAATCCGCTCACACATCGGACCCGCCGCCGTCACGCCAACCGAAATCGGGCAGTCGAAACTGCCGCTGCGCTCAAGATGCGCCTCTTCGATATGCCAGCCCCGCGGCAGCGCCACCTGCGCGAGTGCCTGGCCGCCAGAGGTATCGCATGCGGCATGAAGCTCAAGGTCACCGATGTGAGACGCATCCGTCGCGGCCGCGTCACGAGACGACGCGACGCCGGCAGTCTCCACCGGCGCATCGGCTGGCGCGTCCACGCTCGGGTCGCCGCTTTCGTCCGCATCGTCATCGGCAGTCGCCCCATCTGTAGCCCCCACGGCGCCCGAGTAGCCCACAACGCCCTCAAGTCGGACGCCGCACCCCGGGCAAAATCGCGCCGGCACGCCGGCGACCCGAGGCAGCTGCGTCCCGCACGCTGGGCAGAATCTCAAGTCACTCATCCCGTACATCCCTAATTCCGTTAGCTGTTTTTGATCGCGGCAAGCTGCCGCCATAACTCATCGGCACCGTTAAGTCGGTACGCCGTCTTATCGAGCACGATGTTTTTGCCCTCAAGTTCTACCGATTGCTCCGAGCCATCCGTATAGACAAAGACGAGCGTTCGGCCGGCATCGCTCGTCCGCTCATCCACCGCATCCCCCACGGTGCAGCCATCGAGCGCGGCAAAAGTCGATGCGACCAGTTCGGCATCGTCGGTCTCATAGACCGTCCGCGCCTCCCCGTCCTCGATAAGCTTGACCGCCACCGGAACGGCAGCGCAGTCGTTGAGCGACACTTGCGCGGCAGTCTTTCCCTGAGCGCCATGGTCGCCGGCAACGTAAACTCGCATGAGTGTCACCGCCGCGGCAAAGACCACCACGGCGATAAGCGCGCCCGCAGTTTTATTAGACGCGCAACCCCGAGACGCCATAGGTGCACTCCCTCCGTTCTGCTCTGCTCAGCATCACATTCATATGCCTTTGAGCACCAAAACGGCAGGTGACAAATGTCTCATATTCATATTTTTGCAGGTAAAAAACCACCACAAAGGTGCCCGTCCCCTTTGTGGTGGTTAGCTAGTCTTGGGGTGTCCAGGACCAGAAGAAGTTGATGAGGGCTACGCGCGAGGAGGCACCTGTCTTTTTGTTGATTGAAGCGATGTGGCGATAGAGCGTGGAACGCGAAAGGAAGAGTGCCGCCGCCACGTCCTGCACGCTGTCGTCCGAAACGACCAGTGCCTCCAGAACATCGCGCTCGCGCTTGGTGAGCCCAAAGGCGGCAACGAAGCCATCGAGCCGATCGTCAAACGAAAGCTCCGGCGCCTCCAGGGGCACCGTGTCGGCCTGGCCGGGCTCACAGCTCACGCCAAGATCGTCGGTGGCAAGCGCCAGCCTGCCGCGCGTCGCCTCGCCCTCACCGTCTTGTCCAAACTGTCCCAACAGCGAAATCGCGATGCCGACAAACAGCACGAGCACGACGCTCACTGCCGCCAGCACGTTTTGACTCGAGATAATCGCCACTGCCGGAGCCGTCACGAGCATCGAGCAAACGTTGTTGATAACACGGCCCATGCACGGCCACAGATACGCCCAGCGGGCATACATCGAAATCGCGGCGAACTTCGCGGTGAAGAACACCACGAAAAAGCCCGTGCCAAGGTAAAAGATAATCGTGGCGGCAAGCGTGTTGCCACCGTTGCCATCGGTGATAAGTACAAAGAACGAGAGCGTGGACAGCATGGCGGCGCACGTCATGATGATATTCATATACGAACGCCCACGCAGGTCATACAGGACGCCGGCGGCAAGGGCGCTCACAACCAGCAGCAAGCGCGGCCAGTCGCCCAGATCGATAGCGCCAGCGGCATGCGAGGTCGTAAGGCCGGCATTGAGGGCCGCGAACACGCCGGTGAGGCAAGCGGTCGCCACCGTCAGACGCACCACGGCACCCTGAAAGGCCGCCTTTGCCTCGGGGTCATCGTGCCACCTGGCGCCACGCTCCGACGCATCGACCGATAGCTCGGCAATCTCGACCTCGAACTCGGGCGCAGGCTCATCACGCAATTTAGCGCGGCGGACACCGTGAAGCAGCCCCACCAGCGCAATCGCACAGGCAATGAGAACAGACTGCTGGGGAATGCCCGCAGGCATCACCATATGGTTGAGCACCTGCACCAAAATGCCCACAGCATAGGAAACCGCCACGGTGCGCGCCAGGCAGGGCGTCTGCGCAAAACGCCGCGCAAGATTGGCATGGGCGGTCGATCCGCAATAGCCCAGGGCGCAGCACGCCACCAGGCCGCCGGCAATTACTACCTCAAACCGCACTGCCATAATCATCAGCAGCAACGCCGATACCAACAGCACGCCCGTAATATCGCTCGTCGCATCGATCATCTGGGGACGGCGATAGTACAGAAATGGGCGCACGAAAAAGCCAATTACGCTCGCGCCGACAACGATGCTCTCGTAGATGACGACCTCACTCGATGGCACGAACTCGGCCATGCGCGCATCAAAGAAATACTCGCACGCCAAAAACGTGAAGAAGAACAGCGCTAGGCACAGAATCTCCCGCATGCCCCGGCGCAAATATGCGGTTGTGTCTCCCAGGTCCCTCATGGTAACCCCCACCCGCTTTGTTGTCCGGAACACCATTTTAATAAAGAACCAATCTCAATATCGAAGCCGAGCTCGAAATACTGTAAATTCGACCCCAGCCGTCCGCATGACGCCGCGATTTTGAGCCGCATGACTCAGAAGGGGCGCGCGGTCTCTAGCTCGACAAAGAGTGTCCCCCAACTGCCACTCATTTAAGCACTCATTTAAGTACGTCCCCAGTGAGTAGACAAAGGCTGCGACGGAATGGCTCCCCTTGGCAGCTTGAAGCCGTCATGCAGGAACCATTCCGTCGCAGCCTAATGAAAGGGACTGGGT
>CAKXKM010000070.1 GCA_934876235.1 Collinsella sp. AF02-46-1
GGCCCCAGTTTCCCAAACAGGGCCCTTTGGGAAACTGGGGCCCAGAATCCAGCCAAATAATGGGACGCGCTTTCCGGTCGAGCTTCTGGCGGGCTTCGACAAGCATCTAACGCTACAATAACTACCACGTGGCTGGATTTGCCGGCCGAATGTGCGATGCCGCGGGAGGGGACATGGTCGAGTTTACAAAGACGATTAAAGATCCGTTGGGACTACATGCCCGCCCGGTTGCGCTGCTCTACGATATCATTGCCAAGCATCGTAGCGACGTTTCGGTCAGCATCGGCGATCGTCACACGGATGGCCGCGATGTGATGGGGCTCATGGCCCTCTACGGCGAATGCGGCGAGGATATCGTCTTTCGCGTTTCGGGCGTAGACGAGGCCTCCTGCGTCACATCGATCAGAAACCTCTCGCTCTAACCTCAACAATGTGACAAGGGGACAGGCCCCTTTGTTGCATAAATTGGTATGACAAGGCACCGCAAAGAGATGGTCTTTGCGGTGCCTCTTTTGTTTCGTATAGGAAACTTTTTCGAAAACTGAATGAGGACCCTTTCCAAAAAGTTAACCACGTGTTAGTTTACTAAAGCGAACATAGACGTGGCTAACTTTAACCGCGCCGATGTTGAGGACGAACTGACGTAAGGAGCTCACTCATGTCTTGCGGACCGCAGATGCCGGCTATGCCGCTTTCGATGGTAAAGGCGGGCGAAACCGTGCGCGTGTCTCGTGTAAAGGGTAATGAGGACATGAAGCACCACCTCAAGGACCTCGGCTTTGTCGAGGGCAGCGAGATCCACGTGGTGAGCTCGAGTGGCGCCAACATCATCGTCACGGTGCTGGGCGCACGCTTTGGCATCGATTCCAAGGTCGCCATGCATATCATGACCGTCGGTTAGTCCGCAGCATTCTGTAAAAACTGAAAGGGGGACAAGTAAATGAAGACGTTGGGTGACGTTAAGGTGGGCGAGAGCTCTACCATCGTCAAGCTTCACGGTGAGGGCGCGCTGCGCCGCCACCTCATGGACCTGGGGCTCATCAAGGGCACTTCGTTCAAGGTCGTAAAGGTTGCACCGCTCGGTGATCCGGTCGAGATCAACGTGCGCGGCTACGAGCTTTCCATCCGCAAGGAGGAGGCTGCCGTCGTCGAGGTCCAGTAAGGGCCGACGGCGAATATTTCTGCAGATAAAGTTAGGATTTTCTAACTTAAACTTGCAACGTTGAAGCACATTATCCAGCCCGCGCGGAGAAAGCAGCGCAGGCACACAAGGAAGAAGGATTGAATGGCGGATTCTCAGATCCATGTCGCGCTGGCGGGTAACCCCAACTGCGGCAAGACCACGCTTTTCAACCTGATCACCGGCGCCAACGGCTACGTTGGCAACTGGCCCGGTGTCACGGTTGAGAAAAAGGAAGCCAAGCTCCTGAGCGACAAGAACGTTACCATCACGGACCTCCCCGGCATCTACTCGCTTTCCCCCTATAGCCCCGAGGAGCAGTGCTCGCGCGATTACCTCATGAGCGGCGAGCCCGATGTCGTCGTCCAGGTGGTCGACGCCACCAACCTCGAGCGCAACCTGTACCTAGCGCTTCAGGTTATCGAGACCGGCCTGCCCGTGGTCGTCGCCCTCAACATGGCCGACTTGGTCGAGAAGAACGGCGACAAGATCGACACGGACAAGCTCTCCAAGAAGCTCGGCTGCCCGGTCATGATGATCTCGGCCCTTAAGAACAAGGGCATCAACGAGCTGTTCGAGCAGGTCAAGAAGTCCGCTGCTTCCAAGGGCCAGGTGCCGGAGCACAAGTTCGATTCCTCCATCGAGGACGTTCTGGACCACATCGAGAACAATCTGCCGGCGAGCGTTCCCGCCAACAAGCGTCGCTACTACGCCGTCAAGCTGTTCGAGCGCGACGCGGACGCCTGCAAGCTCATCAACCTCACTAAGGAGAAGGCCGCTCGCGTCGAGCAGCTGGTCGCCCAGTGCGAGCAGGATTGCGACGACGACGCCGAGTCCATCATTACCGGCGAGCGCTACGGCGTGATTGCCCACATCATCGACGAGTGCCTCACCAAGGCTCCGGCCAAGATGAGCACCTCCGAGAAGATCGACCGTGTGGTTACCAACCGTATCTTGGGCCTGCCGATCTTTGTGGTCATCATGTTCTGCGTGTACTACATTGCCGTCTCTACCTTGGGCGGCACGGTGACCGACTTCACCAACGACCAGCTCTTTGGCACCGACGGCTGGTATGTGCTCGGCCAGGGCCGCGACGCCTACGACGCAGCTGTCGAGGCTGCGGGTGACGCCGCCGACTCGGTCGACCCGGCACAGTACGGCCCCTATGTTCCGGGTATTACCACCGTGGTGCACGATGCCCTTGTGGCGGGCGGCACCGAGGACGGTGGCCTGGTCGATTCGCTGGTCTGTGACGGTATCGTCGGCGGTCTGGGCGCCATCTTCGGCTTCGTGCCGCAGATGTTCCTGCTGTTCGTGATGCTGTCTTTCCTGGAGGACTGCGGCTACATGGCCCGCGTCGCCTTCATCATGGACCGCGTGTTCCGCCGCTTCGGCCTGTCCGGCAAGTCCTTTATCCCCATGCTCGTGTCCTCGGGCTGCGGCGTCCCCGGCGTCATGGCTACCAAGACCATCGAGAACGAGAAGGACCGCCGTATGACGGTCATGACCACCACGTTTATTCCCTGTGGTGCCAAGCTGCCGATCATCGCCCTGCTCATGGGCTCCATCATCGGCGATTCTTCCACCACCGCCGCGTGGATCAGCCCGCTCTTCTACTTCCTGGGCGTCTTTGCCGTCATCGCCTCGGGCCTCATGCTCAAGAAGACCAAGCTCTTCGCCGGTCGCCCGACGCCGTTCGTTATGGAGCTTCCCGCCTACCACTTCCCGGCGATCCGCTCTTGGGCGCTGCACGTGTGGGAGCGCTGCTGGGCCTTTATCAAGAAGGCCGGCACGGTCATCTTCGCCTCTACCGTCGTGGTTTGGTTCCTCTCCAACTTTGGTAGCTACAACGGTTCCTTTGGCTTCCTGCCTGCGATGGACGGCATCCCCGAGGAGTTTATGGACTACTCCGTGCTCGCCATGCTGGGCAACCTGGTCGCCTGGATTTTCGCCCCGCTCGGCTTTAGCACCTGGCAGGCAACTGCGCTGACTGTCTCTGGACTTGTCGCCAAGGAGAACGTCGTCGCCACCGCCGGCTCGCTGCTGTCCGTTGCCGACGCCGCCGAGACCGACCCGAGCCTGTGGACCGCGTTTGCCGGCATGTTCCCGACTATGGGCGCTTGCGTTGCCTTTGGCGCATTCAACCTGCTGTGCGCCCCGTGCTTTGCCGCCATGGGCACTATCCGCAACCAGATGGACTCCGGCAAGTGGACCGCGATTGCCATCGGCTACGAGTGCGCCTTCGCTTGGGTGATCGCCCTGTTCATCAACCAGTTCTACAACCTGCTTGTCCTTGGCCAGTTTGGTATTTGGACGGTTGTAGCCATCGTTCTGCTGGTTGCGATGCTCTTCCAGATCTTCCGTCCCATGCCCAAGCACGCTTGGACCGACGAGGACGAGACCAACACCGCTTCCGCTGCAGTTTCCGCTTAAGTCCGAATAAGGATCAGCCCCTTTCCACGAGCCCGGGTGTCCCAGCGACACTCGGGCTTTTTGGTGAGGGAGATGTGGCGTTTCCGCAGATAAAACCGACCAAAATATACCTGTCCCTTTTTGGCAGGTGGAGAATGGGGTAAAGTAAGTGGTGGTTAACTAGAGGAGGCTTGCTATGGCACCTATCGATATTGTTGTACTGGCTGTTATCGGCATTGCGTTTGTCGCCGTGTGCGTGCGCATTTATCGCAAGGGCACCTGCGCCGACTGCGCTCAGGGCGGCGTTTGCACGGGACATTGTTCCAACAAAAAAACCTGCGCCGCACTTAAGGGCGTGGACAAAATTGCCGAAGACTTGGGCCGCGGTATCAAGTAAGGTCCGTCATCCAAGCGCCTCGCGAGCATCCGTTTGCGGGGCGCTTTGCACATTTGGGGGCGAGCGCGGCGAGTTGAAGAGTGATTTTGGGGTATCGTTACCTGTACTGTTAATTGGCAACTTATCTATAACGGAGTAACCCCATGAGCGCTCGCGTAACCATGAAGGACATAGCCGCCGAGCTTGGCGTTTCCATCAATACCGTGCACAAGGCCCTGACGGGTAAGGCCGGCGTGAGCGAATCCGTGCGCTCCAAGGTGAATGCCAAGGCCGAGGCCATGGGCTACCATCGCAACACAAGTGCTTCGAGCCTGCGCCGCAAGGATATCAACTTGGTGTTTTGCCTGCCCCGCGCATCGCGCGAGGGGGCGTACTTTTTCCGTTACCTTTGGGAAGGCTGCAACCGCTTTGAGCAGGAGGTCATCGATCAGGGCATTACGGTTGAGCGCGTTGAATTTGGCGTGGGCGGCTACGCCGATGCGCTCGAGCAGATTGATGAGCGTCTGCAGATAGGGGAGAAGATTGATGGCCTGCTTGCCTATGTTCCGGGCGATGATCGCGCGACCGAGCTTTTGAGGCAGATTGCCGAGGCGGGCGTGACAATCGAGCTCGTAGACGGCGACCGCCCGCACCTCGATCGCCTGGGTGCCAGTCTGGCGGACTATTCCGCGGCGGGCAGTCTTATGGCGGAGCAGGCGGCAAATCTGGTCCACGCTTCTGGGGTTGACGCCTGCGTGCTCCTGTTGGCGGGCGACCCCTATACCGATTCACACTACCTGACCGCCCGCGCCTTTCATAATTACCTGCGCGAACACGATATTCCATGGCAGGTTGAGGACCTTGCCGGCGCCCATGCGCAAGTCAAACAGCTCGAGCGCGAGCTTGAGCAGCGCTTGAGTGCGCCGGATGCTCCCGAGCTCATCTGTAGCGTTTTTGCCGTTGGTTCCGAGGTGGTCGCCGACGCGCTTGTTTCAAGCGGCAAGGCCGGCAAGGTCATGGTAATCGGCAACGACCTGTTCCCCGAGAGCGCCTTGGCCTTGCGCCGTGGCATCTTTACCAATATTGTCTATAAGGACCCGGTGAGCCTGGCCTACCGTGGCGCCAAGACCTTGGGCGAGTATCTGCTGTGGGGTAAAACTCCGGCGGAGCCCGTGCAGAAGGGTGCTGTGGAGATGGTGTTTGCCAGCAACGTCGACCGCTACTGCGAGCTTGCGGGAATTTAGCCGTTTAGTCAGGTACCCCCTCTTGCGACGTGCATTTTTTGGAGTATTCAGCAATGGCGTGTCCCGAAAGAGGTTAGGACGACTGTTTTAAGTGCCCCCGATGGCGTAATTCGCCATCGGGGGCATTTATTTATGCCGATTGGGCGCAATATGAGCATCAGATAGGGCTTCGAAGACGGTGCGCGGTGCGCTCCGATGCTGAATACTCCCAAAAATGCACGGCGGAACATGACCCACCTGGCCAAAGCGCTCAAGTTCGGTATTCGGGGACGCCTGCCAATTCGCAATACATACAAGTCACGGCTCCAGTAACCGTTGAACGGGCAAAATCGACCGTTCACCCCATGGTGGTTAGGTGAACGTTCACCTTTTAAGTCGCAATGAATTAGTATAGTGAACGTTCACCTAGAGGATAACGAGCGCATCGTGCGCCCGCTCCGCCAACAAAGGGGTTGTTTGATGAAAAACTTCATGGACGATCAGGATTTCCTGCTGAGCACCAAAACCGGTGAGGAGCTGTTCCGCAACTTTGCCGAGGGCATGCCCATCGTTGACTACCACTGCCACATTTCTCCCAAGGAGATCTGGGACGACAAGCGTTTTGAGAACATCACCGAGGTTTGGCTGGGCGGTGACCACTACAAGTGGCGCCTGATGCGTGCCAACGGCGTCGACGAGCGCTTCATTACCGGCGATGCCCCTGCTCGCGAGAAGTTCCAGAAGTGGGCCGAGACCCTGGGCCGTTGCGTGGGCAACCCCGTCTTTGAGTGGAGCCACCTGGAGCTTAAGCGTTACTTTGGCTACGAGGGCGTCCTGAACGGCAAAACCGCTCAGGAGGTCTGGGACCTTGCCAACGCCAAGCTCGCTGAGGCCAGCTTTACTTGCCGCAACCTGATCAAGCAGTCCAACGTCCGCATGATCTGCACTACCGACGACCCCGCCGACAGCTTTGAGTGGCACAAGAAGATTGCCGCCGACGACAGTTTTGACGTTCAGGTCGTTCCCGCCATGCGCCCCGATGCCGCCCTGCGCATCGAGCGTGGCCAGGAGTTCGCCGACTACTGCAAGCATCTCTCCGAGGTTGCTGGCGTTGAGATCAGCGACTTCGAGGGCATGAAGGCCGCCATCTCCAAGCGCTACGAGGTCGCCCACGAGCTGGGCTGCCGCGCTTCCGACCACGCGCTCGACTACGTTATGTACGTTCCGGCTACCGCCGACGAGATCGAGACTATCTTTGCCAAGGGCCTTGCCGCCGAGCCGCTTACCGAGGACGAGGTCCTCAAGTACAAGACGGCCTTTATGCAGTTCGTCGCCGGCGAGTATGTCCGCCTTGGCTGGGCCATGCAGCTGCACTTTGGCTGCAAGCGTGACAACAACCGCGCTATGTTCGCCAAGCTCGGTCCCGACACCGGCTACGACTGCATCTCCAACTACACGCCGTCCGACCAGCTGGCCGATTTCCTCAACTCCATCCAGGAGTCCACGGGTCTGCCCAAGACCATCCTGTACAGCCTGAACCCCATCGACAACACCATGATCGATACCGTGATGGGCTGCTTCCAGGAGGCTCCGACCGCCGGCAAGATCCAGAACGGCTCTGCCTGGTGGTTCAACGACAACGAGATCGGTATGCGCGAGCAGCTTACGGCTCTGGCTAACGAGGGCGTGCTGGGCAACTTTGTGGGCATGCTTACCGATTCCCGCTCCTTCCTGTCCTACCCGCGTCACGAGTACTTCCGTCGCGTGCTGTGCGGCGTGATCGGCGAGTGGGTCGAGCAGGGCAAGTATCCGGCCGACATGGAGCTGCTGGGAGCCATCGTGCGCGACATTAGCTACAACAACGCGGTCCGCTACTTTGGCTTTGACCTGGATACCGTCGAGGCCTAAACCCGCATCGAATCACACCGAACTCGGGAGCGCCGTTGCCACACGCGGCGCCCCCGTTTTGCCTGCACGCTAACAGCAATCTAAGGAGAGACATCGATGGAGAACATCAGCTACGAGACGCTCGAGAAGATCGGCTACAAGGGCTACCTGCTGCCCAAGGACGCGCCCGAGAAGGTTCTGCAGTTTGGCGAGGGCAATTTCCTGCGCGCCTTTGTCGACCGCTTCTTTGACATGGGCAACGAGGCAACCGGCTGGAACGGCAAGGTTGTCATGGTCCAGCCCATCAGCGGTGCCTTTGGCTTTGCCGACGGCATTAACGCTCAGGATGACCTGTACACCGTGCTGGTGCGCGGCAAGGAGAACGGCAACACGGTCGACGAGTCTCGTGTGATCAGCGCCTGCAGCCGCTGCCTCAATCCGTATCGCGAGGACGACTACCGCGCCATGATGGAGGTCGCCGTCTCCGACGATTTGGAGATTATCGTCTCCAACACCACCGAGGCTGGCATTGCCTACGATCCGTCCTGCAAGGCCGACGACATGCCGCCCGCGAGCTTCCCCGCCAAGCTTGTCCAGGTCCTTCACACTCGCTGGGCTGCCGGTAAGCCGGGCGTCATCGTGCTCGCCTGCGAGCTCATCGATCACAACGGCGAGGAGCTGCTGCGCATCATGAACCAGTACGTAAGCGATTGGGGCTGGGAGGACGAGTTTGCGCAGTGGATGGCCAACGACTGCACCGTCTGTACCACGCTCGTCGACACTATCGTCCCCGGCCGCATCCGCGACCCCAAGGAGGCCGCTGCCGTGGCCGAGCGCCTGGGCTACGATGATCCCTTCCTGGCCGTGCGCGAGCCCTTCCAGATGTGGGGTATCCAGGGCGATGAGTCGCTCAAGGAGCGTCTGCCCTTCGTGAAGGCCGGCCTGCCGGGCGTCTTTGTGACCCCCGATGTCACCCCGTACAAGAAGCGCAAGGTCCGCATCCTCAACGGTGCCCATACCGCCTTTGTCCCGGGTTCCTGGGTTGCCGGCTTTGACATCGTGCGCGATTGCATGCACGACGAGACCGTTCGTGGCTTCATGAACACCATGCTCTACGACGAGGTCATCCCGACGCTTGCCGCCGATCTGGATGTCGAGGACTGCAAGGCCTTTGCCGCCGCCGTCGAGAACCGCTTCGACAACCCGTTTATCGACCACGCGCTGCTCTCCATTTGCCTCAACTCAACCGCCAAATGGCGCGCTCGCGACCTGCCCACGCTCAAGGACTATGTTGCCGAGACCGGCAACCTGCCCAAGTGCCTGGCGACGAGCCTCGCTACGCTCATTGCCTTCTATACTCAGGAGCTCGTTGCTCGCGAGGGTGACGGCCTGCACCTGCGCCGCGCCGACGGCACCGAGTACACCGCTCAGGACGATGCCTTCGTGCTCGATTTCTACGCCGCCCACGCCGGTGCAGACGATGCCGAGCTGGTGCACGACGTGCTCAGCAACGAGCAGATGTGGGGCGAGGACCTTACGCAGATCGCCGGCCTTGAGGAGTTTGTCGTCAACGCGCTTGCCGTTGTGCGCGCCGAGGGCGCCAAGCAGGCATTTGCCAACGCCCAGGCCTAAATCCTTCTGTGCGCCCGCCGGGCAACTGGCGGGCGCCCGCTGACTTCTGCTCAACCTGTAGGGTTAGGACTCTTTGTAATGAATACTATCCAGATCAATCCGGCCGACAACGTGATCGTCGCGCTGTCGCCGCTTGCCAAGGGCACCGCCGTCGCGGTTCCCGGGGTGGGCGAGGTCGTGGCCGCGGAGGATATTCCGCAGGGCCACAAGATGGCCGTGCGCGCCATTGCGGCGGGGGAGGACGTCGTCAAGTACGGTCTTCCTATCGGCCACGTGACGGGCGACATCCAGCCCGGTCAGTGGCTTCATACGCATAACGTCAAGACCAACCTTTCGGGCGAGGTCGAGTACGCTTACAACCCGACGCATCCGGTCGTTGAACCGGTTGAGCCCGAGACCTTTATGGGTTTCCGCCGCGCTGACGGCCGCGCCGCCACGCGCAACGAGCTGTGGATCATCCCCACGGTCGGCTGCGTCAACGAGGTCGCACGTGCCATGTGCGAGCAGGCTCAGGATCTGGTCGAGGGCTCGCTGGAGGGCGTTTACTACTTCCCACATCCCTTTGGCTGCTCGCAGACCGGTGCCGACCATGCCCAGACGCGCCGTCTGCTGGTGGCGCTCTCGCGTCACGCAAACGCTGCGGGTGTGCTGTTCCTGTCCCTCGGTTGCGAAAACTGCACGCACCAGCAGGTACTCGACGAGCTCGGTGACTTCGATCGCGAGCGCGTTCGATTCCTCGCCTGCCAGGATGTAGC
>CAKXKM010000071.1 GCA_934876235.1 Collinsella sp. AF02-46-1
ACTTTTGCACAGCTGGAATCGCCGCGGCATGGAAGATTCCGGATGCACGGTGTGCTGTGGTACGGATTTGCCGCTGCTGATTCCGAGCCTGGGCGAGTCAATCTACAGTGCGTGCGGCGGATACTTCGACGATGGACTGCCCGTGAATGAGGCCAACGCGCTGACGCTTGTCGAGCTCTTGCGTGCTTGGACTGCCGGGGGCGCGTACGATCTGATGCGCGAAGACGAGCTAGGTACGCTCGAGGTCGGCAAGCTTGCTGATATCTGCGTGCTCGATCGGGATGTGTTCGACCTCGATTATCGCGACGCACGCGATCTTTCGGTTGATATGACGATGTCGGACGGACAAATCGTGTTCGATCGTAATAAGGAGGCATAAGATGTCTGAATCCAAGCCGACGCTGCGCCGCGAACAGATTGCGGGCATGAATATCCACTACATCATGTGGTCGCTCGATTACTTCCTTGATGTGCAGCAGCGTTTGGGCTTTGAGTCCATTGAGCTGTGGTGTGCGGAGCCGCATGTGACACTCGACCATACGGGCTACTTTGAGGCTGAGGTCCTGGCGAAAAAAGCTGCAGACCGTGGGCTTAGGTATCGTACTCTGTGCCCCGAGAATGTTGTCTATCCTTGGCAATACTGCGCACGCAAACCGCTGCATGAACAGCGCAGCCTGGCGTACTTTAAGCACGGCATCGAGCTTGCCGAGGTACTTGGGTGCGACCGTATGTCCGTCAACTCGGGCTGGGGCGACTGGGACGAGGACCGCGAGGAAGCCTGGAAGCGCAGCCGCGAGCACATGTCCATTCTGGCGGAGTATGCCGGCGAGCACGGTCTGGTGCTTACGATGGAAAGCCTGCGTCCCGAGGAGAGCAACCTTGTGACGACGGTTTCCGATGCGAAGCGCATGATCGACGAGGTCGCGAGCCCGTACTTACAGCCCATGGTTGATACAACCGCGATGGGCGTTGCGGGCGAGACACTCGAGGACTGGTTTGCAGCCTTTGGTGATGGGGCAATTCACGAGATGCACTTTATCGACGGTGATCCGTATGGCCATCTGGTGTGGGGCGATGGCAAGCACGATATGGACGCCTTCGTTGCCACGCTCAACGCCCATGGTTTCGACGGCATGCTGGGCCAGGAAATCACGGACGGTCGTTACTACGATGACCCGGCGGCGGCAGATGCCAAGAACATGGCCGCATTCGAGAAATATCTGATTGACTAAAACAACTATCGGCCACGCAACCAACGTCATTGATTGTGGACCAAACAAGAAAGGAACTGGATATGAACGCACACGACCTGATCAAAGAGGCAATTGCCGAGAAGGGCAAGTTCGACAGCGTCTACTGGATTGCTTGCGGTGGCTCCATGATCGATTTGATCCCGGCTCATGAGCTTCTGCAGCGCGAAGCAACCACCTTCACTTCGTATATCTATACGGCTCGCGAGTTCGATATCATGCGTCCGCGTCGTCTGGGCGAGAAGTCCCTGGTCATTGCTTGCAGCCACAGTGGCAACACCCTCGAGGTCGTCGAGGGCTGTGAGATTGCCCTTGCTGCCGGCGCTACGGTGATCGCCCAGACCGACAACGCTGGATCCAAGATTGACTCCGGCAAGTGGACCACGTGGGTCTACCCGTGGGGCGAGGGCGTGCCGCAGGCCGAGGTCCCCGCTGGCATTTCGCTGTCGCTTGCGGCCGAGCTGCTCGATCAGCAGGAGGGCTACGCCGATCTTGCCGATATGTATGCCGGTATTGCTGAGATGGATAAGATTCTTCCTCCGGCACGCGAGAAGGTAAATGCCGAGCTGGGCGATCGCTTTGCCAAGCTTTGCCAGGAGCACGAGTTCTTCTATATTCTGGGCAGCGGTCCCAACTTTAGCCAGACCTACGGTTTCGCTATCTGCTCTCTTATGGAGATGCAGTGGCAGCACTGCAGCTACATCCACTCTGCCGAGTACTTCCACGGCCCCTTCGAGGCTACTCAGGATGGCGTTTTTTACTTCCTGCAGATGGGCTCCAGCGAGTGCCGTGCTATGGACGAGCGCGCCCTGGCGTTCCTTAAGACGCATACCGATACGCTGATGGTGCTTGATGCCAAGGAGTACGGTATGGAAGCCGTGCCGGCGAGCGTCCGTGCCTATCTGGACCCGGTGCTGTTCTACGCCATGAACTGCGAGCTGCGCGCCGCACGCGGCAAGGTGTTTGATCACGATCCCGATTTCCGCCGCTATATGGGTGTTGTCGAGTACTAGAAGGGGCAAAGGCTATGGCATTTAACGTTAACGCGCTCGGATTTGGCGACAACGTCGTCGATCGCTACGAGCATATCCACACCATGTATCCCGGCGGCAATGCGGTGAACTTCGCCGTTTATGCCAAGAAATGCGGTGCCGCACGCTCTGCATACATGGGCATTTTTGGCAATGACGCCGCTGCCGAGCATGTCATTGCAAGCCTCGAGGATGAGGGTATCGAGCTTGACAAGTGCGAGCAGATGATTGGCGAGAACGGAGCGGCTCGCGTGACCGTCGTTGACGGTGACCGTGTCTTCCTTGGCTCCAACGAGGGCGGTATCCGTGGCGATGCGCGCTATGTCCTCGATCGCTTTGACCTTGCGTACATGAAGCAGTTCGATGTGGTTCATTCGGGCAACTACTGCTTTACCGAGCGCGAGCTGCCCAAGTTGAAGGCTGCGGGCGTCACGGTCTCTTTTGACTTTTCGGACGACTCCACCGACGAGTACTACGAGCAGATTGCGCCCTACGTCGATTTCGCTTTCTTTAGTGCGGCGGATGCCGCGAGCGAGGACGAGATTCGCGAGCGTCTGGCATGGGTGAAGGGTCTGGGTCCGCGTTTTGTGTCGGCTACGGCGGGCGCCGAGGGCTGCATTGCTTACGACGGCGAGCGTTATTACCGCCAGCTGGCTAAACCGGTAACGGACATGAAGGACACCATGGGGGCGGGCGACTCGTTCCTCACCTCGTTTTTGATGTGCTATCTCGATTCCGTCAAGCGTGGTGAGGATGGCGCCGAGGCCATCGAGCGCGCGCTCGACTTTGCTGCCGGGTTTGCTTCGACCGTGTGCGGCATGGAAGGTTCTTGGGGCCACGGAGCACCAATCGTCGAATAGCTTAAGAAAGCGTACGGCGGTCTGGCTATGAGGCCTTGGACAGCCGATGCAAAACAATAAGCGAAACGCGAAAAGGGGGCTCGCCATGTGGTGGGTCCCCTTTTGAACATTGGAGAAGAGTATGGGTATTAAAGCGTGTGCGGCTGGTTTTTGCTGTGCGGACGTCTATCAAAACATCGGCGTGTTCTATCCGACTGGTAATGGCATTGACTGGGGTATCCATCTTGCACGAATGGGCGTTTCGGTATCCGCCGTGTCGGTTGTCGGCAAGGACGAGTACGGAGACAAGATGAGAGAGGCGCTGGCCGCCGAGGGGTTCGATATCTCACATCTGCGGGTGGAGGATGGCGACACCTCGGTGATGCTCATGGCATTGAAAGACGGCGTCGATCGCGTGCATCTCGAGGCAATCGATGGCGTAATGGAGACATATCGACCGAATGAAGACGACCGGGCGTTTATCCTGGAACATGACATCATTCATACCGACCTGTTTGGCAATTGTTTGGACCTCCTGCCCGAATGGCATGATGCGGGCAAGACGGTGGTTATGGACTTCTCGGTGTTCAGCCAGGATCCCGAATATGCATGTGAGGCTCATTTTCCTTACGTAGACTATGCGTTCATGTCGTTTGAAGAGGACACTCCGGAGCTACGAGACTGGGTACGCCACGTGCAGGGATTGGGACCGCGCGTTGCGGTTGCCACGCTTGGCGAGAAGGGAAGCATTGCCTATGACGGTGAGCGCTTCTATGAGTGCGGGGTCGTACCGGCGGAGAAGGTCGTTAATACCGTGGGTGCCGGCGACTCGTATATTGCCGGGTTTACCAAGGGCGTGATCGATGGCCTTGATATTCCGGCGTGTATGAAGGCGGGCGCTGAGCTGTCGTCCCGAGTGATTGGTTCGTTTGAGCCGTACTAGGGTCAAATGCCTGGAAAGGAGTACAAAATGGTTATCGACATGTTGGTTCAGCCCATGCTCTACAGCGAGATCTGTACGCCGGGTGATGAGCCTGATGGATTCGGTTTTTGGTCACGAGAATTTGGTATGGGGCATATGGGCCCCATGGATTGGGATGAGCTTCAAGTCGAGATGGACGTCTGCGATGTGCAGAAGAGCGTGCTCATGCCGCTCGATGTAACCACGGCATGCGGAGGGCATTTTGGCACCAATGACCAGATTGCCATGCTGGTTGCCGCGCATCCCGATCGTCTGTGGGGATTTGCGAGCGTAGATCCGCAGGTGAGCGGCGCCGCAGACGAATTGGAGCGCGCCTTTACCGAGTTGGGGGCAAAGGGGCTTTGCCTGCATCCGGCAAAGCAGGGTTTTGCCCCCGATGATGCTGTGGCCGAGCCGCTTTACGAGCTATGCGAGCGCTATAACAAGCCGGTGGTTTTCCATGCCGGTATGTCTTGGGAGCCGGGTGCAGAGCTCTCGCGCAGTAATCCGCTTGCATTTGAGCACACAATCGCAACGCATCCAAATGTGCGTTTTAGTTTGACCCACTTTGGCTGGCCCTGGGTGCGCGAGACCGTGGCGATGCTGCTCAAGTATCCCAACTGCTACACGGACACCTCTATCACTTACATCGATTCGCCCGAGGAGATGATGCAGCGTCTTTTCACGGTCGATATGGGGCCGCTGTGGTATGAGCGTGCGCTATCGCATCAAGTGATGTTTGCCAGCAATACGCCGCGCTTCCGTGCGTTCAAACTCAAGCGGGCGCTCGATACCGTGTCCATGCGCGATGATGCGCGAGAAAGGCTCTACTGGGGTAATGCCCTGCGTTTTCTTGAAGGGGATGAGTGAACATGGTGACGCTCGAGACATTGAGCTATCTCTCGACTGCTCCGGACCAGTTCATCGATATTACCGAAGACGTGCACGCCGCCGTCGAACGCAGCTCGGTGACGAATGGCTTGGCAGCGATTATTTTGTCGCATACGACCTGCGGAATCGTGGTAAACGAGGGGCTGCCCTGCGTGGAGACGGATCTTATGGAGACGCTTGATCGCATCGCCCCACTCGATGCCCCCTATGCGCATGCACACTTCCTGCCGAGCTATGGAGCCACCGGCAACAACTCCTGTGGGCATATCAAGAGCATGATTTGTGGAAACAGCTGCTTCTTTCCCGTCCAAGATGGCCATATCGTGTGCGGAGGTGCCCAGAACATCTATCTTGCGGAGTTTGACGGTCCGCAGAAGCGAAAAGTGTACGTCGAGGTGTTGGGGGAGTAACGTCCCTGCAATAGCCCTATGAAGGAGCACGTTATGTCGTTTCTAACTTCGGTGTTCAAGACCGAAAAGCCGGTTATCGGAATGCTGCACCTGCGTCCTCTGCCGGGCGATCCACTGTTTTATCCGGGTGGAATCGTATCGCAGGTCGTGGAAGCCGCCAAGCGCGATCTCGAAGCGTTGCAGCAGGGCGGTGTCGATGGCATTTTGATTACCAATGAGCTCTCGATGCCCTATGAGCAGCACGTTTCTCCCTCAACCCTTGCATCGATGGGCTATGTAATCGGGGCTCTGTCCCATGATTTGTCGACCCCTTGGGGAGCTGAGGCTATTTACGATGGTGATGCCACAATCGAGCTGTGCGCTGCCGTCGATGCGCAGTTCACGCGCTGCAATTTTTGCGGTGCCTGGGCCGGTGATCTCGGGCTGATTAACCGAGATTTCGCGCACACCATGCGTCGCAAGGCGGCGCTGCGCTTGGACGACCTCAAGCTTTTTCACTTCATCACGAGCGAGGGGGAGGTTTATCTCAACGACCGCACGACTGCGGACATTGCCGATTCACTTCTCTTTAATTGCCTACCGGATGCGATGGTCATCGGCGGTTCGGCTGCCGGTCGTGGCGCTTCGGGCGAGCTTGCCGATGAGGTCCGCGAGCGTGTTGGCGAAGTGCCTGTGGTATGTGGCACCGGTTGTCGCGAAAATACCGTGGCTGACGTATTTGCTCACTACGATGGCGCGTTTGTCGGCACGTGCTTAAAGCGCGACGGAAAGCTGGATGCCCCGGTTGATGTTGAGCGGGTAGTTCGTTTTATGGCTGCCGCTCGTACGGCGCGAGGGGAGTAGGCACCTATGGCGTTTTATCTGGGTATTGATATTGGGACAAGCGCCTCTAAAGGCGTTTTAATCGATGATCGATGCAACATCGTTTGCCAGGCCACTTGTGGACACGAGACGGATAACCCACGTGATGGATGGTACCAGCATGATGCGGAGGCAGTTTGGTGGGGCGATTTTTGCCGCTTGTCGCGCGAGCTGGTGGTGCGATCGGGGGTTAACGCGGCGCAGATCGGATGCGTCGGCCTTTCCGCATTGGGTTGCGACTGCGTGCCGGTCGATACCGAGTGCAACGCGCTGGTGCCCGCGATTTTGTACGGAGTCGATGCACGTTCGAAGCCGCAGATTGACGAGCTTCTTTCCGAATATGGGTCAGATCGCGCACGCGAGCTTTTCGGGCACGATCCCTGTTCGTCAGATATTGCTCCAAAGATCTTGTGGTTTAAGGAGAGTATGCCCGAGGTGCACGAACGTGCTGCGAAGTTCCTGACGGCGTCATCGTTTCTGTGCGCAAAGTTGACGGGGCGTTTTACGGTGGACCGTTATTTGGCGGAGGATTTTCTTCCCCTATACGATCGCTACACTTGGAAGGTTGATGCTCGGGAATGTGCTCGTTTCTGCCGGCCTGACCAGATGGCGGAGGTAATGTCGGCTACCGATATTGCCGGGGTGATTACGCAGCGTGCGGCTGAGGCGACGGGGCTCGCGGCAGGGACACCTGTCTTGGTGGGAACGGGCGACTCTGGTGCCGAGGCCATTTCGACGGGTGTATTCCGTCCCGGCGATATGATGGTTCAGTTGGGGAGTACGGCGTATTTCATCTACCTAGCTGATCATATGATCGATGATGCCTGTCTGTGGCCAGGGACGTTTATCATTCCCGGAACTTACGGGATCTGCGCGGGGACCAATACGGCGGGTGCGCTCACATCGTGGCTGCGCCAAGAGCTGTATCGCGACGCCGTAGAGGCCGAGGGCCACGGTGGCCCCGATGCATATTCGGTTATGGCGCATGATGCCGCCGACGTGGCGCCGGGTGCCGATGGGCTCCTGTGCCTGCCGTACTTTGCGGGGGAGCGTACTCCGCTCAACGATCCCGAGGCGCGTGGCGTCTTCTTTGGCTTGACCGGAAGGCATACGCGAGCCCATATGGTTCGCGCCGCCTTGGAAGGCATCGCGTATACCGTTGCATCCCATGTCGACATTATCGAGCGAGAGCATGGACTGCCAATTGGGCGCATTATGCTTGTCGGAGGTGGAACCAAGAATCCAGTTTGGATGCAGGCTATCGCCGACGTATGCGGGCGCGAGGTCTCGGTTGCCAAGGTTACGATGGGCGCATGCTTCGGCGATGCCATCATGGCAGCTCTCGCAGGAGGCGCCTATGCATCATGGGATGAGCTCGCTCAAGTCCTTGGCGTTGCGCAAACAATCGTGCCCGATATGGCTGCCCACGAGTTATATGCGTCGCGTCGTCATATCTTTGACGAATTGTATGCACGCAACCGTGATCTCATGCACGAATTGGTGTAATGCTGCCGAATTGTACTGCCTGCCAATAGGGACTGCGTTGTGCGATTCGCATGTCCCTTGGCATTTTTTGCCCACAGGGGTTAGCGAAGGTCAAATACAGAGCGCGCATTTGCTAAAACTGCCGACTCAATGTGCTTAGCGTCGCAGTTTTTGAGCGAGGCGATGCGTCCTGAGGCTCTTGTGAGCGATCTGATGAGCGATTGTGCGCTTGTTTCTGTGTTTGGCTCGGCCGGCGCATCGGTCTCGAGCAGTAGACGGTCGAGTGGAATCTGTCGGGCATATTCGCGTCCACGTTTAGACGCAAGCATGCGTTCGTTGACGGAAAAATTACAGCCCGCATTACGCGCGCGGGCGAGTTCGTCCGAAGTGCCGCTAAACCAGTGGAAGATGATAGCGGGGGAGTCGGAGTTTGGGATGAGTAGTCCATGCGATTCGAGGACGTCCAGTACGGCTCCTGCCGAACGAACGGCGTGAATTGATATCACACGCCCGACAAGAGGATGCTGCACGAGCGCATCGCAGAGCCGGTCAAGCGCCTGTATTTGTAGCGGCTCGCTTCCTGCAAAGCATGCGGAAAAGTCGAGTCCCACCTCGCCGATGTAGCGCTCTTGGGCAGCAAACTCGCAAAGCAGGTTGACTTCGGCGGGACCGCAGCGGCCGTCGGCGAGCCACCAGGGGTGAAGCCCAACGCCGGCGATGATGCTTGGTTGGCGACGGGCGCGCTCGTTTGCGGCCGAAAAGTCGCGTGGGTCGACCCCGCAGTCAAAGAGCCCCAGACCCAACGCCGCCGACTCGCTGGCTGCAGTATCGGGGCCGAGCATCAAATCAAGATGACAATGCGTGTCAAAGAATTGCGGTTCCATCGCAGGACATCCTGCTAGTCCAGGCGCTGGCCATCGGCGCGCACGTGCTCGGTGCCGCGCCCACTGATCTGGCGGATAACCTCGCCGGCGATCATCTGGCCCATGATGGGCGGCATAAAGCTGGCGGTTCCCAGCTCGGTGCGCTCGTGGATGTTGGAAGGGTCGCGGGGCTGTGTCTTAACCGATTCCTCGCAGCTAAACAGTACATGTAGGCTCTTGATTCCGCGCTTCTTACATTCTTTGCGCATGATGCGGCTCATGGGGTCACGTACCGTATCGAAAATGTCGGCAAATCGGAGGCACTCGGGATGGAGTTTGTTGGCCCCGCCCATGGAGCTAACCAAACGGATGTCGTGGTCCTGAGCATATTTGGCAATGGTGAGCTTGGCCGAGATGGTGTCGATGGCGTCGATGACGTAGTCAAGTTTGCCGTCCGTCTGCTCCAAAACGCTCGCGAAAAACTCGTCGATGTTGTCGCTCAGCAGGTATTCGGTACGCTTGATGACGGTAGCGGCTGGATTGATGTCGTGGATCATGGCTTCCATAACATCGATCTTGCGCTTGCCGATGGTGCTGTGAAAGGCGATGGCCTGGCGATTGATATTGCTGGGCGCGATGATGTCCTTGTCCAGAATGACGAAATGACCGATGCCGCCGCGGGCGAGTGCCTCGCAGCAATTGGAGCCCACGCCACCGCAGCCGAGCACCAGCACTGTGGAGTTGGCGAGCTTATCGAGTGCCTCGCGGCCCATGATGATCTCGAGCTTGGTGTCGCGTGTCTCGTTGGGAG
>CAKXKM010000072.1 GCA_934876235.1 Collinsella sp. AF02-46-1
TGACAACGGGACCGTCCCTTGGTCACATTCAAGCACCATGTCGATGGCACACACCTAATTGATGCTCTAAATAACGGATCATCGCTTTTAATCAGAATTAACTAGAATAAAATGAAGTTAAACGGCGGTGTGAAAGGAGAGCCTTGTGGAATATCTCGAGAACCCGTTCACCCCCAGTTTTGGTGAGGTTCCTGCTCATCTCGCTGGCAGACAACAGATTATTCGGGATTTGGACCGTGCCTTCTTGAGCCAGCGCAGGCGCCCGGAATTGACCTCGATCTTCTCAGGCGCGCGCGGAACCGGTAAAACCGCTCTCATGTCATCCCTCGCGACAAGGGCAGAATCCCACGGCTGGATAGCCGTAAAGACGACCGCGCTCTCGGGAATGCTTGAGGAAATCGAGTTCGGGGCCAAACGTGCTGCAGACCATCTCATCGACCCGTCTAACAACTTCGAAGTCACCGGTCTCGGAATTGCACCATTCGGCAGCATCGAGGTCAATCGCGTTCATGATGCCTCGACTTGGCGGTATCGTATGAGCGACATCATCGACCAGCTCAACGAAGCGGGCACGGGTCTGCTCATCACGGTTGATGAGGTCGACCCGACGCTCGACGAGATGATCCAGCTCGCAGCCACGTATCAGCACTTTGTGACCGATGGGAAACGCGTCGCCCTGCTCATGGCGGGACTTCCCAACAACGTCTCAACGTTGCTGAACCACAAGACGGTCTCGTTCCTTCGCCGCGCCCAGCAATATCATCTGGGGCGTATCGCCGACTACGATGTGCGCGAGGCCTTGATCCGAACGATCCAGGAAAACGACCGCTTGGCAGATGCCGAGGGAATCGATAAGGCCGTTCGCTCGATTTCGGGCTTTCCCTTCCTTTTGCAGCTTGTGGGTTACCGCGCCTGGGATCTCACGAGCAACTCGAGGGAAATATCATCTCGCGACTTTGATCAGGGAATCAAAATCGCACGCGACGAGATGGATGACCGAATCCTCGCGGCAACCTATCGGGAACTCACTGCAGAGGACAAGCGATTCCTCATCGCCATGCTTGATGACGAGGAAGAGTCCACCACCGCTGACCTTGTCGAACGCCTTAAGCGTTCGCCGCAGCAGGTCTCCCGCTACCGACGCCGCATGATAGATGCTGGCATCATTGGAGAACGCGGGCGCGGAATCGTCGCTTTTGAATTGCCATTCTTCCGCGACTATCTCGCCGCTCAATGCGTGAAATAGAAGTCAATGTGACAAAGGGGCTGTCCCTTTGTCACATTCGGTTATAGGTAGCGGCCGGTGATGCTTGCGGGGCAGGCTGCGATGTCGCCCGGCGTACCGGCGCAGACGATTTGCCCGCCGGCATCACCACCGCCCGGACCCATGTCGATCACGTAATCGGCGTTACGGATAAGGTCGAGATCGTGTTCGATCACGATAACCGTGGCGCCCTTGGCAACAAGGCCGTCGAACACGCTCAGCAACACCTGAACATCGAGCGGATGCAGGCCAATCGTGGGCTCGTCGAACACGAACACGGCATCATCCTGCACACGACCCATCTCGCTCGCAAGCTTAAGACGCTGAGCCTCGCCGCCCGAAAGCGCCGGTGTGGGCTCGCCAAGTGTGAGATAACCCAGGCCCAGGTCGTGCAAGGTCTGCAAGCGCGTCTGAACCTTCTTGAGTCCCAGTGTGGCGTCGAGGGCCTCGTCCACGCTCATATCCATGAGCTGCGGCAACGTAAGCAGACTCCCGTCCTTGCCCTCGCGATGGATATGCGAAGCCGCGTCTGCATAACGAGAGCCGCGGCATGCCGGGCAGACGATCTCGACATCGGGCAAAAACTGCACATCGAGCGATATCGAGCCCGTGCCATCGCACGTAGGGCAGCGCAAGGCGCCGGTGTTGTAGCTAAAGGCGCCCGCCTTGTAACCGGCTGCCTTGGCCTCGGGCGTGCGGGCGAAGGCGCGACGCAGCTCATCATGGATGTCGGCATAAGTCGCCACCGTCGAGCGCACGTTGGCGCCGATAGGCGTAGCGTCAATCAGGTTTGCGCGTGCGATACCCTCGGCGTCGACCCAGCGCACATGGCTTGGCAGGCGCTCGCCAGCTGCCTGGGCCCTAAGCGCCGGGATGAGCGTCTCGAGCACCAACGTCGTCTTGCCCGAACCCGAAACGCCCGTTACCGCGACAAGACGGCCGCGCGGGATATCGACTTCGAGCGGCTTGACGGTATGGATGGCATCGGTTGCCATGCGGATATGTCCCTGGTCGAACATTTCGTCGTCAGTCACCTGCGGACGCATGCGCTTGGACTCTGCGCGCAAAAACGGGGCGATGCGGCTGCCCTGCGATTGTTCGACCTCGTTCACCGTGCCAGCGGCGATTACATTGCCGCCGCCTGCTCCGGCGACGGGGCCCATCTCAACCAGATAGTCGGCTTCCGCTAGTACGCGCGTATCGTGGTCGACAACGACCACGGTGTTGCCGTCATCCACCAGATCGCGCATAACGCCAACCAGGCCGTCGACATTGGCAGGATGCAAGCCGATCGAGGGCTCGTCCAGCACATAAAGCACGCCCGTCGAGCGGTTGCGCACCACGCGGGCGAGCTGCACACGCTGGCGCTCACCCGTGGAGAGCGTAGCACCGGCGCGGTCGAGCGAGAGGTAATCGAGCCCCAGGTCGACCAGGCGACGAGCCGTGCTCAAAAACGAATCGCAGATATCCGTCGCCATGGGCTGCATCTCGGCCGGCAAGGATGCGGGCACCCCGCGCACCCACTCAATCGCCTCGCCCAATGTCATGGCCGCCGCCTGCGCCAGATTGATACCGCGCACCTGGGGCTGGCGCGCAGCCTCGGAGAGACGCGTGCCGCCGCAGTCACGGCATGGCCCCTCGCGTAAAAAGCGCGCAACGCGCTTGAGGCCCTTGTCGTCCTTAACCTTGGCGAGCGCATTCTCGACGGTATAGACGGCGTTGTAATAGGTAAAGTCGAGCGGCGTGGCGCCCTCGCCGTTTTTGGGAACGTAAAGAATGTGCTTCTTAACCGCCGGGCCGTGGAACACGATATCGCGCTCTTGAGGCGTGAGCTGGTTAAACGGCACGTCGGTGCGCACGCCCATCTCGCCGGCCACCTGCTTCATCAGATCCCACATGAGCGTGCCCCAAGGAAGCACCGCGCCCTCGTTGATAGCCTTTGACTCGTCGGGCACCAGGCTCGCCTCGTCCACCTCGCGCATAACGCCGGTGCCGCCGCAGGTGGGACACGCGCCACCGCTATTGAAAGCCAAATCCTCGGCACTTGGCGCGTAGAACTCGCGGCCGCACGTCGGACACGTGAGCGACAGACCTGCGGCCACGTTAAGGCTCGGCTCAACGCGCGCCCCGCAGTGCGGGCACACGTGATGGGCGCAACGACTAAAGAGCAGACGCAGGCTATTGTTAAGCTCGGTCATGGTGCCAAAGGTGGAACGCACGCCCGGCACGCTGGGGCGCTGATGCAATGCGAGCGCCGCCGGTACGTGCAATACCTCATCCACCTGAGCGTGCTCGGCCTGCGTCAGGCGACGGCGGGTATAGGTGCTGAGGGCCTCCAGGTAACGGCGCGATCCCTCGGCATAAAGAACCCCCAGCGCCAGCGAGCTCTTTCCCGAACCCGACACGCCGGCAATGCCCACGAGCTTTCCCAGCGGAATATCGATATCGATGTCTTTGAGGTTATGGACGCGCGCGCCACGCACCTCGATAGCCTGCGGGCTCATCTTCTGTTCCGTCACTTTTATCACCCTACTCGTGCCATAAAATGCGATCGCGAATGTACTCGCCCAGCATGGGCACGGTAAACCGCACAAGGCCGTATCCGGCGGCCTCGATGACGCGCTCGCGAATCAGGCTTGCGCGATATTTACTCGCCCAGCTCTGGGTACGGTCGCAGCGCTCAATGATATCCGCCATGCGCGTCGGTTTGCCCTCGTCAACCGCCATGGCCTCGATAAAGAGGCGCTGTGGACTGCGCAGCCCGTAATACAGGGGCGCATCGACCGCTTCGTAGAACTCGGAGATGGCATCGGCGTAGCCAGCCTCGACATCGCACACTTCAATGACCTGCGAGCCACGCCGGACAGCAGAGCGCCACATGTAATATCCCACCAGCTGAACCATATAGGGATGCCCCATGCTCTTGTGTGCCGCAAGGTCCGCCGTCTCCGCGTCAACGCAAAGGCCAGCGTCTTTAACCGTCTGGATATATGAATCGCGCACCTTGGGCAAAGATATCGCCCCCAGCGTACGCTGCTGGGCACGCCGCAAAAACGTCACGCTCGGCTCTTCGAGCAGATCGTCAACCATACTGGGTAAGCCGGCGAACACCAGCGCAAGACCGCGCTGGTCGCTATCGGACAAGCCCGTGGCATCCTGATCTCCTAGCACCTGCTGATAGAGAACGGCAAGAGCCGCCAGTTCCTCGATAGACGCAGATTGTGCCTCGTCAATCGCAAACAGTATGCCCTTGCCTGGACCGAGCTTCTTGAGGCGCTCGTTGACCAGCCCCCGTAGCGTCTCGCCCTTTGCCCGAGCCGCCTCGACCGACATCCGACCAAACGACGGCCCAAACTCCATTGACGTCACAACGGGTTTATTCGAGCGAAGCGCGTCGGCCAGGCGATCGCACAAGCCAAGCGAAGCAGAATCGGAGACAACCGCCCATCCGCGCTCATTGGCTAGACGTTGCAGCTCCCGCAGGAGAACCGTCTTGCCGCAGCCGCGGTTTCCCGTAATGAGCATGAGCCCGCCCGGCGCTCCGGCGCCGTTATCGAGCCTTCCTCGAAATCTTCGACGACCGACTCGCGACCGATGAGCATCGGGGGCCGCTTGCCTGCCGTCGGCTTAAAGGGATTTGGATTCATGCCGGCCTCCTCGGATTGGCAAACCCTGATAATAGTTATACCAACTTATACCAAGTTATACCAATAGCATGTGACAAAGGGACTGCCACTTTGTCACATGTGGCCGAAAAACTCGGCGTCTGCCGCTCGCCAGGGACGGAAGGTGGCGGGATCGACCTTTACGTGCGCCGCGGCGGGTACGTCGTACCATTTGACCGAGTAGCCGGCGCCGTGAGAGCAAAAGACCGAATCGGGCGTGTTAGGCAGATCGGCCTCGGGCTCATAGGCGGCCGTCTCGATGACGCGCTCGGCATCATGACAGGCCGCATAACCGGCGAACTCCAGGTACAGATGCCCGCGACCGCTCGTGTAGGCAGCCACCTCCAGCGCATAATCCTGCACCTCGGATGCCGGCACGCGACCCACAAGCTTCGCCCGGTCGCCCGCCATCATCGGCGGCTCGTACTCGGCACCCATGCGCGTGGCATCCGAGAGCGCCCGGCCCACGCACTCCCCCGGCACCTCGAGCTCAAAGCGATACCACGGCTCCAGCAGCACCGCCGCGCCCGCCTCGCGCGCCTGCATCAAACCCTGGCGAATCGCGCGGTACGTGGCCTGGCGAAAATCGCCGCCCTCGGTGTGTTTGGCATGCGCGCGGCCGCCCGTGAGCGTAATGCGCACATCGGTGATGGGCGAGCCGGTCAGCACGCCCAGGTGGTCGCGCTCCATGGCGTTGGTGAGTGCCAGACGCTGCCAGTTAAGATCGAGCTCGTCGGTCGAGGTCACGGTGCCAAACTGCACGCCCGAACCTGCTGGCAACGGCTCCAGGCGCAGATGCACCTCGGCATAGTGGCGCAGCGGCTCAAAGTGGCCCACGCCCTCGACCGGCTGCGAGATAGTCTCCTTATAGAGAATGCCGCCGGGCTCAAACCCAACCGTAAGACCAAAGCGATCGGCCAGCACCCGCTGCACGACCTCGAGTTGCACAGCGCCCATCAACTGCAAATGAATCTGCTCAAGATGCGTATTCCAGCTCACGCCAAGCATGGGATCTTCGTCCGCCAACTCAGTCAGCGCTTTTAACACCGCATGGACGTCATGTTCGCCCGGCAGCACCGTATAGGTGAGGACTGGCGCAATGACGGGCGCATCGCCCGCGGGCTCCGCGCCCAGGGCGTCCCCTGGGCGAACGTACGCAAGACCCGTCACGGCACAAATACCGCCAGCAGCAACTTCCTGGGCAAGCTCGTATTTCTCACCGTTATAGATGCGCACCTGATCGACCTTCTGTTCCCATGCCTCGGCACCGGAACGTCCGTCAATCATCTGCTTGGCGCGCAGCATGCCGCCGGTCACTTTAACCCAAGCCAAGCGCTCGCCACGATCCCCGCGGCTGACACGATAGACGCGCGCAGCAAACTCCGGGAGCCACGCCTGCTCACGCATCAGCGCGCATATGCCATCCAACAGCTTGTCCACACCCTGGTCCTTGAGCGCCGAGCCGGCAAAGCAGGGAAAGAGCTTGCGCTCAACAACCATGCGCGACAGCGTTGCGACGGAAAGCTCGCCCGCCTCGAGAAACTCCTCGAGCGCCGCCTCGTCCAACGCGGCAGCGTCCTCCCAGGCGGCACCGCCCGCCAGCAGCTCGCTGGCATCCAGGCAGCCTTCGGAAAGACGCTGCCCAAGCTGTGCCAGCAAAACATCGCGGCCGGGATTCTCCAAATCGATTTTGTTGATATAGATGAACGTCGGAATGTCATAGCGCGCAAGCAGGCGCCACAGGGTTTCGGTGTGCCCCTGCACGCCATCGTTAGCGCCCACAACTAAAATCGCGTAGTCGAGCGCGCGCAATGTGCGCTCCGCCTCGGCAGAAAAATCGACATGCCCTGGTGCATCCACGAGCATGACGTGAGTATCGCCGTGGTCGAGCACGGCCTGCGACGAGAAAATCGTGATACCGCGCTCACGCTCGATCGCGTTGGTGTCCAGATGCGAATCGCCATCGTCCACGCGGCCGCGCTTGCGAATGCGACCCGCGTTGAACAGCATGGCCTCGGCCAACGTGGTCTTGCCGGCATCGACATGCGCCAAGATTCCAACGACCGCTTGCTTCGACATGGCTCTCCTCTTATTACAAGCCCATCGCACGCGGCAACGGACGTTCACGCTCCACACTGGATGATACAATTTACGGGCCGGCGGGCGAAGCGGGCCCTATCCCCCGACCGAGCTCATCGCCCCGCGTTGCCGCGCGGCGATTTTCGTAGGTTCGCGCCTTGCGAAAGCCGGCACCTCCCCTTTTGTCTGCCCGGTCTCATCTGAGGCGGTAACAATGCGAGTCCCACAAAGACGCGTTTTACCAAAAATGGCCCCACTCGGGGCCATTTTTTATTTGAGCTGGGTGACGATACGTGCCTTGGCTCCTACGCCTCGCGCAGCCAATCAAACGCGACACGCGGCGTACCGTCCGACACATATACGATACCGGCGCGCTTAAACCCGGCCTTGGCGATGACGCCCTGCATGGGCAAGTTGTCCTCGTGCGTGTCGATACGCAAGTGGCTGGCGTGCTCCTTGGCAAAGGCAAACATCGCAGCCGCGATACCGTGCACGGTGCCGTCGGACGCCACACGGTGCAGCACGGCGTACGGAGTGTCGCTGCGCCATTGCCCGTCCTCAATTACGTCATAGCACTCGTCAGGGCCCGGTAAAAAGGCAAACGTCGCCACCACGCGACCGTCGACTTCGCACACGTAACTGCCACCGGCGGCAATATCGGCAGCCAGTTGCTCGACCGAAGGTGTACCCTCGGGCCACTGTGTGGCGTTGCCATGCGCGCGCATAAAGGCGCGGGCCACGTCATAGATAGCCATGACGGCGGGAATGTCGGTATCGAGGGTTTTTCTGATCATCACGCGGCGACCTCACGTTTATTGGTATCACTTTGGTTGAGCAATGATACCAGCGTTTGGAGAGAGGCGCGAAGCAGATGGGAAGCAAAAAGCGAGCCGCCTGGTCAAAGGCCAAAAGCGAGTTTTTGGGCGCTGCTACCGGCGGCGATATGAGCGACCTGTTTGCACGCGAGGACGAGCGTCGCGACGCCCTGGACGCCGAGCGCGATGAAGCCTGGCGCTACAAATCGTGCGAGCGCAAAAACCGTTACGACACGCGCGCCGAGGCCGAGGCAGTTATGGCCGACTGCGAAAACCGCGGACGCCGCGGGCTGGCCTGCTACAAATGCGAATACTGTGGCGGGTGGCATCTGACGTCGCACCCTTGGAAATAGACCCCGCATCGGCACGGTGTTGACGGAGCGCCAACCATCGCACGCAAGCTACGGGCGCGGCGGCACCAAAACATCGTAGCGAACGGCCTTGCCCGCAAGTTGATAGCTCGGCTTAACGCCGGCAAGCAGCGGCCCCTTCACCGGCCGCTTGATAACGACCTTGCGTGGGCGCACCGCAAGCGCAGCTTCGGCCAGCGTTTCCTCATCGGCGCACGGCTGCTCCAAATGGTGCAAGAGCTGGAACTTCTTTTTGACCGCCGCGCTCTTGGTGCGCTCGGGAAACATGGGGTCCAGATACACCACGTCGGGAGCCGCGAGCTCGCCCCGCTCGATCAGCTCGGCCGTATGGCGAAGACCGGCAATGCTGTCCTCGCCCGCATGTAAGTGCATGCGCGCCACGGCGGCCGCAAGCGCCGGATCATCTGCCGCGCGATCCAGGGCATCCTGGAGGAGCGCCGCGATCACGCAATCCTGCTCATACAAATCGACCGCAAAACCCGCGGCAGCCAGCAGCAGCGAATCCTCGCCAAAGCCTGCTGTGGCATCAATCGCCCATGGTTGCTCGATGCCTTTTGTGCGCGCAGCCTTCACCAGTAGCTCTTGCTGCAGACGACCCTGCTTGAGCCGTGGAAGCATGCGGCCAAAATCGGCACGCAACTCCATCGTGCCGTCGGTGAGCGTGAGGCCCTCGGACTTCCCGGTCAGCTCAAGCCCAGCAGCCCGAGCAACAGAAAAGGGATCGACGACGCCCATGGACACTCCTTAGCAAACAAAACGAATACGTGAGCGCCACCTCAGTTGGCACCCAACCGTCCGTTATTGTCCCACATGCGACATGGTCCACAGCATCCCAATGCAAAGCACCGCCATCAATCCCGTGCACACGGCAGCGATCACAGAATCACCCATGCGCCTTCCCAACGACCGCGGTTCACGCACTTGCTCTGGTCCGTACATCATGGCTCCTCCTTAGACTCACTTCTTATCACGGCCTCATCATCGCAGCGCCGCACATGAGCTGCCATCGATTTGACTTACAGCTGGCTTTCCTTTTTGAAAGATTGCCCTGCACAGGCG
>CAKXKM010000073.1 GCA_934876235.1 Collinsella sp. AF02-46-1
GTTCCATACGCTTTTGCAGCTCGTTCTTATCCAAGGCATCGCTCCCATCGCATACGCTCCATAAACGCTAAATAGTTTCTCACGGTTTGTCCCCGCGGCGCTCGCGAAATCCGATGCTTACAGAATGAGCGAACACCGCTGAGAGCCTCAACCCAAATGAGCTGTTCATGTGGTAGCATCGGGATTCACATGAATGAGGGAGTAGTCGCGTGACCGGGTTCGCCTCCGGTGGCGCGGCAAGTCAACATACTGGCCGACACGGTCTGGCTTGCCTTAATGAACGAGACTCGTGGTTGTACGCGCGGCGCGTACGCCACGGGTCTTTTTTGTTGCTCCCCTGTCAGAAGTACACGCGGGTTCGCCCGCAAGGAGGGAGCCAAACCATGGGACTCGTAGAGCTCGTGCTGCTCGCCATTGGCCTTTCGATGGACGCCTTTGCCGTATCCATCTGCAAGGGCCTTGGCATGAAGAAGATCAACCTTAAGGTCGCCGTAGTGCTCGGCCTGTTCTTTGGCGGCTTCCAGGCCGGCATGCCCGTGATCGGATGGGCGCTTGGCAGCCAGTTTATGGGCATCATCGGCCCCATCGACCATTGGATTGCCTTTATCCTTTTGGCCTTCATCGGCGGCAAAATGCTGTGGGAGGCTTTTACCGAGGACGAGGATGAAGGCGACGGCAAGAATGCCGAAAAGATTGAACTGAGCGAGTACCTGATCCTCGCCATCGCCACTTCAATCGACGCCCTGGCCGTGGGCATCTCGTTCGCCGCGCTTTCGGTCGACATCGTTCCCGCTGTATCGCTTATCGGCGTCACAACGTTTATCTTCTCCGTCGCCGGCGTAGCGATTGGCCACACCTTTGGCGCACGCTACGAAAAACCCGCCACCATCGTGGGCGGCATCGTGCTCATCCTCATCGGACTTAAGATCTTGCTTGAGCATCTGGGGATTTTGGCGCTGTAACGCCAAACGCAATCGCTCAAAACTCAACGCCAGTACAAGGCCTCATGCAAAGTTTTGCATGAGGCCTTTTCGTGCAGACTTTTGCATGTCATACTGATATGCAAAAGTCTGCATGTTGGAGATCGCCATGGATACCCTTCCCATCACCACACCACGCCAAGCTGGCATCTATGTGCGTCAGGCACGCGAGTCGCAGGAAATCACCCGTGCGGCCCTCGCTAAAAAAGCCGGCGTTTCGGAGCGCCTGCTCGCATCGCTCGAGCTAGGAGACGCCACGGGTATTCGGCTCGACAAGTTACTGACCGTCTTTAACGCACTCGGCATAGGTCTCTTTGCGCAAAGCGATAACGACTCCATCGCATCGCCCTCCGAACATCCGACGACGATAGCGGACCTCCCTATCGCGAACTCGAATGCCCTGCCAAAGCCAAGCGTAGGCAGACGACCCGCCCGACAAGGAACGCCATCTTCCTATGGTGCCCTGCTGGCCCAAATCGCAGCCGAGCAAGGCCTTTCCGACACTTCAGGCCTCTCCTTTGGCTGTAAGGTTGTGAAATAAATGGCAGAGATGGAGCTTGCGACCCTCATTTGTGGCGAAATCGCAGGCACTCTCCGGCAAGACGAGCATGGACTCTGCAGTTTTGTATACGCCCCAACCTATCGCGGAGCACCACTATCGCTTACAATGCCGCTTTCCAATCGCACGTATGGCCATAACATCGTCCGCCCGTTCCTATTTGGCCTTTTGCCCGACAGCCAAGAGCAGCGTCGCGCTATTGCCGCCGAGCATGACGTTGCATCCAACAACCCCGTCGCCCTCTTGTGCCATATCGGTCTTGACTGCGCAGGGGCCGTTCAGTTTTGTCGAACCGATCAATTAGGCGCCGCCCGCGGCAGGGTCTCGGCATACCGCCCGCTTACCAATTCTCAAATCGCTCACAAGCTCAAAGCAATTCGCGATAACGAAAGAGAGACATGGATGGGCTCCAACGAAAGCTGGTCCCTGGGCGGCAACCAAGGCAAATTTGCACTAGCTTGGCATGATGGCCAATGGTGCGAATGTCTAGGGTCATCCCCCACTACCCATATCTTCAAAAATGGCGTCGTTGGGTTCAAACATCAGGCCTTAAACGAATTCGTCTGCATGAAAACGGCTCGGCGTGTTGGCATTCCAACTGCCAACGTCTCCTATTGCACATTTGAAGACGAAGCCGCACTCGTCGTTGAACGGTACGACAGAATGGTCAATAGCAGCGGAAATATCGAAAGGCTGCATCAGGAGGACTTTTGCCAGGCGCTCGGTGTATTGCCAAGCCAGAAATACACCGACGACGGAGGACCAACCACACGAGACATCCAAGAACGACTGATTAACACAGTCCCCCACCACATGAATCTTGTGCTTTTTACCTATATGTTGTTCTATAACGCCATTATCGGAGCGCCTGACGCACACGCTAAAAACTACTCGCTCATCCTAGGTAAAGGCACAAACGCAGCGCTCGCACCCATGTACGATGTCGCATCGGGCTTGGCGTACGAACGTATGCGCCGCCGGGCGCGCCTTGCCATGAGCGTTGGCGGCGAAAATCGAGTGGGGCGCATCGGTCCAGGCGCTATCCGCCGATACCACGGTATGGGCGACCCCGCGCTGGAGGCGGCGCTCACCGATGCCGGGCTATCCGAGAAGTTTTGCTTTGCGACCATGATGGACCTCGCCTACGAGGTGCCCATTTGTATGGAAGAGATCATGGACGAATACGCCGACCTGCCCGGCATGGCGGACCTGCGCGAGCATATGCTCGGCCCCGTCCGCGAAAACTGCCAGCGCACCCTCGACCTCATCAAGGCGGATATGGGCTAGGCGCCAATCAATCCACATTTCTTAAAAGAAGAGGGGGGCACCCGTCGCAAAAGTTCGGATGCCCCCTCTCGTAATGTCATTTGCAATCCGCTAGCACGTGGCTCGAACTGCTGCTAGCGCGACCCTTACGCAGCGAGGCGCTTGAGGACGTCGATGAGCAGCTCGTAGAAGCGCTCGGCAGAAGCGAGCTCCATGCTCTCGTCCGGGGTGTGGACATCGGAGAGCGTCGGGCCCACGGCGATGGCGTCCAGGCCGTGCAGGGCCTCGGCAAACAGGCCGCACTCAAGGCCGGCGTGAATGGACTCGATGCGCAGCTCGGAGCCAAAGAGCTCGCGATAGCTCTCGACAAAGACGTCGCGGACCGGCGAATGCTCGGCATAGCTCCAGCCGGGATACTCGAACTCAAACTTGGCGTCGAAGCCCAGGACATCGGCCAGCGTCTGCAGGCGGTCCTTAAACTCGTTCTGCAGCGAGGTGATCGAGGAACGCGGGGACAGCATGATCTTGACCTCGTCGTCAGAAGTGGCGACCACACCGATGTTGGAGGAAACCTCGACGGAGCCGTCGGTGGCGACGTTGCGACGAACAACGCCGTTAGGGGCAAGACGCAAGGCGCGGATGAGGGCAAGCGCGGACTTCTGGTCCATGGCCTCGACCTCGGCGTCGTCGGCAATCTCGACGGTGCAGGTAAAGCCGGGGTCGAAGACCTCGAGCTCGGCAGTGACGTCGGCGATGATGCCCTCTGCGATCTGGGCCGCGGCCTCGGCGGCAGCGTGGTCGGCGTAGACCAGAACAGCCTTGCACTCACGGTTGATGGCGTTGTCCTTGGTGCCGCCGTTGAAGCTGACGATGGCGGGCTCGCCGGCGACCATCAAGCGGTCGATGATGCGGGCCATGATGAGGTTGCCGTTGCCGCGCTCCAGGTGGATATCGCTGCCGGAGTGACCGCCCAGCAGGCCGGAGATGTCGAGCGTGAGGGTGCTACCGGTCTTGCGCTCGCGCGCGATGGGGCAGGTGTAGGTAACGACGACGCCGCCGGCGCAGCTGACGGTGGCAACGCCCTCTTCCTCGGAGTCAAGGTTAATCATGGTGCGGGCGCTAATCTGGGACTTGTCGAGCGTCTCGGCGCCGACCAGGCCAGTCTCCTCGTCGGTGGTGAATACGCACTCGAGGGCCGGATGGGCAATCGAATCGTCGTTGAGCACGGTAAGCATAAGCGCGACGGCGATACCGTTGTCGGCGCCCAGGGTGGTGCCGTTAGCGGTGAGGACGCCGTCCTTGACGACCAGGTCGATACCATCGGTCGTAAAGTCGTGCTCAACGGAGCCCAACTTGTCGCACACCATATCGATGTGGCCCTGCAGCATCACGGTCGGGGCATTCTCGGCACCGGCAGATGCGGGCTTGCGAATGATGACGTTGTAGACCTCGTCCTGATACACATCGAGGCCGCGCTCCTTGGCAAACGCAACCAGGAAATCGCTGATGCCCTTCTCGTTGCCAGACCCACGGGGGATCGCGCTGACCTCCTCAAAGAAATGGAACAGCTGGGCGGGCTCGTAGCCGGTAATCTTGTAGTCCATGGTGCCTCCTTGGCGCAACTGGTTAGACAGTAAGACATGCGTCTTGTATATTCCCAGACTTCGTTTGCATAAACCAGTCGAAAACGCCGAGCGTTCTCGCATCATCGGCTAACGGCGAGGATACGCCACTTTATTAAGATAAAGCAGGTTAGACGGGCCGTGCCGAAGGGGCGTTGGACCCTTCAACCAACCTCAGCGCTTGATCAACGTTTATGCATACGCCATTGGTATGTTTAATGAGATTTACTTTGAACGAAGGGGCCTTTTCAACAGAAAAAGGGCGCTCCTTTGGAACGCCCTCGTGGACACAAGGTTTTGTTACGCCCTACAGCGCACCAGAGCCGGCTTGCATCATACCGCCGGGGCCCGAGGTCACGCCGCCGCTCACGGGCGCGGCGTTGCCGGTGTGCGGTGCCGCCGGGGCGGTATCGCCACCGAGCGTGCCCGCCGGACGCGGTGCCGGGATCTCGCCCGCGCCGTGGCTAAAGACAAACTTGCCGTCGGCCACGTCGCACAGGACGGTATCGCCCTCGCCCCACTCGCCGGCCAGCAGCTCCTCGGATAGCGGGTCCTCGATGAGCTTTTGAATAGCACGGCGCAGCGGACGCGCACCGTTGGTGAGGTCGGTGCCCTCGGCCACGATCTTGTCATAGGCCGCATCGGTGAGCTTGATGTTCATGCCGTTGGCAATCAGGCGCTGGCGCAGATCGTCCACCAGCAGGTGAGCGATCTTGGTCAGGTTCTCGCCCGAGAGCTTCTGGAACACCACGATGTCGTCGATGCGGTTGAGCAGCTCGGGGCGGAACAGGCGCTTGAGCTCGCCCATCGCGCGGCCGCGGATCTCACTCGACGTGAGACCCTGCTCGCCGGTGGTGCCAAAGCCCACGCTCGCATCCTGCGCAATCTCGCGGGCGCCCACGTTGGACGTCATGATGATCACGGTGTTGCGGAAGTCGACCGTCTTGCCCTGGCTATCGGTCAGACGACCCTCCTCCAGCACCTGCAGCAGGATGTTGAAGATATCGGGGTGCGCCTTCTCGATCTCGTCGAACAGCACGACCGAGTACGGGTGGCGACGAACGGCCTTAGTGAGCTGGCCGCCCTCGTCGTGACCAACGTAACCCGGAGGGCTACCGATGAGCTTGGATACCTCGAACTCGCTACCGAACTCGGACATGTCGAAGCTGATGAGCGCGTCCTTGCTGCCAAAGAGGTACTCGGCAAGCGTCTTGGCGAGCTCGGTCTTGCCCGTGCCGGTGGGACCCAGGAAGATAAAGCTGCCGCCGGGGCGATGCGGGTCCTTGAGCGGCGAACGACTGCGGCGCACGGCCTTGGCGACGGCCTCGACGGCCTCGTCCTGGCCGATAATGCGGGTCTTGAGCACGCTTTCGGTCTGCAGCAGGCGACGGCTCTCGCTCTCGGTAAGCGAAGACACTGGCACGCCCGAGGTCACGGACACGATGTCGGCAATCTGGGCAACATCGATGGTGAGCGGGCTGGCGTCGAGCTCTGCCGTCCAAGCGGCCTTGGCCTCGGCGAGCTCAATCTCGGCGGCCTTCTGCTGCTCGGTAATCTCGGCGGCCTTGTTCATGTCATCGCTCTCGGTGGCCTCTTGTGCGGCGCGCTTGAGCTCCTCGACGCGATGCTCGGCCTCGCGCACCGGCTCGGGTGCGCGATTCGCGGCGATGCGAGCGCGGGCACCGGCCTCGTCAATGAGGTCGATGGCCTTATCGGGCAGGAAGCGATCCTGAATGTAGCGGTTGGAGAGGTTCGCAGCGGCCTCGATGGCACCCTGCGTGTAACGCACGTGGTGGTGCTCCTCGTAGCGCGGCTTGAGCGCAGTCAGGATCTTGACCGTGTCCTCGACGCTCGGCTCCTCGACATCGATGGTCTGGAAGCGACGCTCGAAGGCTGGGTCCTTGGTGAGGTACTTGCGGAATTCCTCGGCCGTGGTGGCGCCGATAATCTGGAAGGCACCACGCGCGAGCACGGGCTTGAGCATGGAGCTTGCATCGATGGATCCCTCGGCAGAACCGGCACCGATGATGGTGTGCATCTCGTCGATAAACAAGATGACGTCGTCGGCTTCGGTCGCCTCCTGGATCACGTTCTTGAGGCGCTCCTCAAACTCACCGCGATACTTGGCACCCGCGACAAGACCCGGCAGATCGAGCGTCCAGATATTCTGGTTCATAAGATTCTCGGGCACATTGCCAGCAGCAATCTGCTGCGCCAGGCCCTCGACGATAGCCGTCTTGCCCACGCCGGGATCGCCCAGGATAAGCGGATTGTTCTTGGTGCGGCGCGAAAGGATCTCCATCATGCGCTGGACTTCCTTTTCGCGGCCAATCACGGGATCGAGCTCGCCGTCGCGCGCCTTCTGCGTGAGGTTGGTGGCGAACTGCTTGAGCGTGTCGGTGCCGCCCCCCTTTTGCTGAGAGGCATCCGAGCCGCTAAAGAACGGCAAGCCCGCACCGGGGCGACCGGCGCCGGCTCCGGCGAGCGGACGCTTCTTGTCCTGATCCTTGGCGGTGAGTTTCTCGATAGCCTTTTTGATGGAGGCGGACGACACACCCAGGCGCATGAGGATGTCCATGGCCATGCCGTTGCCCTCTTCGACGATGCCGATCAGCAAGTGCTCGGTCGACACGTAGGTCTGGTTGTTCTCACGCGCCACGCGGAAGGAGCGCTCCATCACGCTAATGACGAGCGGCGTAAAGGCAAGCTTGGCAGCCTCGGTCTCCTCGCTGGGCTCGGGAACCGTGGTCTGGACCTCTTTGAGGGTATCCATGATGTCGTCGTAGGAGATATCGAGCGAGCGCAGCGCCTCAGCGGCAATGCCCTCGTCCTCCTTGGCGAGCGCGAGCAACAGATGCTCGGTACCCACCTTATTTGAATGAAGATCGAGCGCCTCCTGCTTGGCCATGGACATGACCTTGCGCGCGCGATCGGTAAAACGGTCTAACATGCTAGTTCCTCTTAGACGAGCTAGTTTTTTTCAAACGCAAAGCGCCGCCCCGCGGCAGCGCTTTGGTCTCTTTACCCATATGGAGTATATGTTAACCGTTGGGACCTTTCCTGCCCGTAGCCGCGCGACAACGTCTACAAAAAAGGAATTGCCAGGTGCGTCTGCATCGGCCCAACGAGCGTGGATTTTCGGACACCCATTCCACGAACGTGGATAATCTCCCGTTTTTAGCCCGTAAACAGGTCAAAAACGGGAGATTATCCACGTTCATGTTTTGCGGATCAGTTTCATTTGCACCAATTAGCTGGTGTGGCGCCAGCGAGAGTCGGTGAGGGTTCTCGCCACGCCCAGGCCAACGGGCAGAAACGCCACAATGAGCACTGCACGCACAAACCAGCCGAGCATATTGACCGTGTCGAAGGTGCACATGTAATACATCGAGCGATACAGATACAAGCCCGGCACCATAATGACAATCGATGGCACCGTGAGGGCGATACGTGGGTAGGTGAGCTTGATTTCGGCTAAGCTCGCGAGCAGCCCCGATACCAGCGCGCCGATAAACGCTGCCGCCTCGGGAGGCATACCTACGCTCAGGCCCAGAAAGGGAAACAGCGTCGGCGCATCGACAAGCGTAAGGCGCAAAGTATTGGACACGGCGCCGATCAGCCCAGCTGCCGCGGCCATCTTTACCGGGCTGTTGAACATCACCGAGAAGCCGAATACGCCAACAAAGCTCATCACCACGCGCAGGAGCGTAAGGGCAAGCGGCGAAAGGCCGAGCGGGGCAAAATCATCCGGTGCCAGCCCCACACACTCGGCAACCATCCAGCCCACAAGGGTCGCCATCACAATAATCGACACGGCATACGAAAGACGCTCAATGCCGCTTCGCATATCGAGCTTAGCGATGTCGAGGCCTGCCGTAATGAGGGGAAAGCCGGGAATCACAAAGAGCATGGCGCCGATATAGCCTTCTTGGTGCGACATTGCCCCCGGTACGACCTGGCCAAGGCCGAGCAATGCCAGCAGATACGAAACGCAAGCGAGCGCAACGCCAATCGTCAGCGCGCTAAACTGGCCAAGACCCTGCTTGAGAATATGAGAGCGAGCAAAGTTGCCAACACCAGCGCCTACGAATGCGCAGGCCATCTCGATAGGGCCGCCGCCGAGCAAAAAGACGAAGGCGCCGCAAGCACAAGCTGCCGCAAGGCCCTGTTGCCAGGGAGAGTAATCGGGTTTTGAACTCTCAACGGTCTTGAGCATCTCGTGGTATTCGTGCACGGTAAACCGGCGCCCATACGTCTCGATTTCCTTTAGGAAGCTCTCCATCATCCAAATGCGATGGGTATTGACTCCCGTTGTGGGCAGGCTGACAACCTCGTTAAAGCAGTGGCCATCTTCGATGCAGGTGCACTCAAACGACAGAAGACTTAAGTCAACGTGGACGGTGACACCGAGTACGGCGGCAACGCGATTCATGGTATCGCGTACACGCCAGGCACCCGTTCCGCTCGCGAGCATAAGCATACCGGTGCGGCAGATGATGGATGACTTATCGG
>CAKXKM010000074.1 GCA_934876235.1 Collinsella sp. AF02-46-1
CACCTATTCCTCGGTAGCTCAATGGTAGAGCACGCGGCTGTTAACCGCGCTGTTGTAGGTTCGAGTCCTACCCGGGGAGCCAGGTTTTAAAACCCGTCGCTTATGCGGCGGGTTTTTTCATGCCGCGATCGCCTGTGGCGAACGTTACCGTATCAACATTTCGTGTCGAGGATGTAATCGTGAACCCCGCCGCCTTAACATGGCGCGGTCGTTGTAGAATATTGCAATGATTGCTCCCACGACATGGTGCCGCGAGCACCAGATAAGGAGATTCTTGTGTCTGAGACCATTAACGGCAGCCTGAGCGTCTCGAACGACGTTATTGCCGATATTGCCGGTTATGCCGCGATGACGTGCTATGGCGTCGTCGGTATGGCTGAGCAGCTCCAAGGCGCCGAGAGCGTGCGCCTGCTTGCCGGTCAGCGCCTCCGCAAGGGCGTGCTTGTCTCCGCCGACGAGAACGGCCTTACGGTCGATCTTCACGTCGTGCTCGAGAACGGCGTCAACATGAAGTCCGTCTGCCACAACCTTTCGAGCTCCGTTGCCTTTACCCTGCAGGAGATTGCCCAAATCGATCCCGCCAGCCTTAAGATCGGCATCCATATCGACGCGCTCAAGAGCCGTCTGAACTAGCATCCGAAAACGGAGATTCAAATACCCATGATTGCAAAGACCATTCGCACCTGTTTTCCGATCGCTGCGGCTGCCGTTTCTGACAAGGCCGAGGAGATCAATAAGCTCAACGTCTTCCCCGTACCCGACGGCGACACCGGCACCAACATGTCGCTCACGCTCGCCTCGGTGACCAAGGAGCTCTCCGCCCTTCCCGCCGATGCCGACATGGAGGCCATTGCCGGCGCCATCACCCACGGCTCCCTGATGGGCGCCCGCGGTAACTCCGGCGTCATTACCTCGCAGATCCTGCGCGGTGTGGCCGAGGGCCTTGTCTCCGCCGACGAGCCCATTACGTCCGCCAACATCGCCTTCGCCTTCCGCCGCGCCGTCAAGGTCGCCTTCCAGGCCGTCCGTAAGCCCATCGAGGGCACGATTCTCACGGTGCTGCGCGATGTCTCGACCAAGGCCGACGAGTGCGAAAAGAAGAAGTTCTCGGCCGAGGACGCGCTCGATGCCATCGTCGTCGAGGCCTACCAGTCCGTCGCTCGCACGCCCGACCTGCTGCCCGTCCTCAAAGAGAACGGCGTGGTCGACTCCGGCGCCTTCGGCTTTGCCATCTTCTTGGAGAACTTTGTGGCTGCAGCACTTGGTCGCAGCACCGTTGTCGAGGATTTCTCCGCCACGTTTGATTCCGCTGGCTCTGCCCGCGACGCGGCCCTCAATCGCGTTGAGATCGAGGCCAACGACGACTGGGAGGGCTCGGAGTTCCGCTACTGCAACGAGTTCCTCTTTAAGGCTGACGCTCCCTTTGACGAGGATGAGTGCCTTAAGTTCCTGGGTTCCATGGGCGACTGTGAGCTACTCGTGGGCGCCTACCCCGATTACAAGATCCACGTGCACTCCAACACCCCCAACCTGGTGCTCGAGCACATGCTGCAGCTTGGTCAGATCTATGAGGTCTTTATCCATAATATGGAGATGGAGGCCCACGACCGTACCGCCAAGATCCACGAGGATCAGGAGAAGGCCGCCGAGCCCGCGAAGGCCCTGGGCTTTGTCGCCGTTGCCGCCGGTTCCGGCGAGGCCGACATCCTCAAGTCCCTCGGCGTCGACGTGATCGTGTCGGGTGGTCAGACCATGAACCCCTCGACTGCAGACCTGCTGGGTGCTGTTGACCAGGTCAACGCGACCTCGGTCATCATCCTGCCCAACAACGGCAACATCCGCATGGCTGCCGAGGCCGCTGCCTCAGCCTGCACCGATAAGAAGGTCGCCGTCGTTCCCACCAAGACCGTTCCGCAGGCCTTCTCCGCGCTGTTCGCGGTCCTGCCCGATTCCGAGCTCGAGGATGCCGTCGCCGCTATGGTCGACGCCATCAGCGAGGTCCGCGATGGCGAGGTCACCCGCGCCGTGCGCGACTCCAGCGCCTCGGACGGCTCCCCGATTCACTCCGGTGACGTCATGGGCATCATTGCCGGCTCCATCGATGTCGTCGGCTCCGACGTGAAGCAGGTCACGCTCGATTGCATCAACCGCATGCAGGAGGAAGAGGAGGGCGACGCGCTGACGATTCTGGCCGGCGAGGAGCTGTCCGATGAAGCCTTCCAGGAGATCGTCGACGCTATCGAGGAGGCTCAGCCCGACCTGGAGATCGACGCCCATCGTGGCGAGCAGCCGCTCTATCCCGTGATCTTCTCGATCGAGTAGGCATCTGCCCATGTCCGAGCTCTGCTCCGTGCCGCGCGTCTCGGATCGCTTTGCCCAGAGCAATGCGCTCGACGAGGATATCGCGCGACTCAAATATGTTTCGGGTAAACGTGAGGAGGCCCTTCGCCGTCTGGGAATTCGGACGGTGGGGGACCTCCTTCTCCATATCCCTCATCGATACCTGGACTTTACGCGCTCCTGGTCCATCGAGATGGCGCCCATCGGTACCGTGTGCACCATCATCGCCACGGTCGACCGTATCGTTCAAAAGCAGCCGCGTCCTCGCATGCAGGTGACCGAGGTCTCACTCGTTGACGAGACGGGCGTGCTGCAGGTCGCCTTTTTCCGTCAGCCCTGGATTGCCCAGCAGCTTAAGCAGGGCGACCGCCTGGCCGTGATGGGCAAGGTCGAGTTTGCCTACGGCTTTAAGCAGATGGCCTCGCCGCACTTTGAAAAGCTTGAGGAAGGGCGTGCCGCTGGCACTATCCTGCCGGTCCATTACGTGAGTGATGGCGTGAGCCAGGCGTGGATGCGCCGCATCGTAAGTGGCGCGCTCGAGGTCGTCGGCAATCCCTTCGACCCGATTCCCGCACGCTTGCGCGTTAAACGTCGCCTGATGAGCAATGCTCGTGCGCTTCGATCAATTCACTTTCCCTCGAGCATGGCTGAGCGCGATATCGCGCGCGCACGGCTTGCCTACGAGGAGTGCCTCTACCTGCAGCTGGCGCTGCGCCTGCGCAACGACGGCAGCCTGGTCGATGTGGTGCCCTACGCCCACGCCGCGGGCGAGCACCTGGCCGCGCTTAAGCAGGCCCTGCCGTTTTCGCTGGGCGACGAGCAGGAGGCCGCGTTCCAAGATATCCTGCGCGATATGTGCGATGGCGGGCGCGTGATGAACCGCCTGCTGCTGGGCGATGTCGGTACCGGCAAGACCGCTGTTGCCGCCTGCGCGCTGGCTGTGGCTGCCGATAGCGGCACACAGGCCTGCGTTATGGCGCCCACGGGCGTGTTGGCGCGTCAATATGCCGATAAGACCGGCCCTCTGCTCTCGCAGGCCGGCATGTCTTGGGCGCTTCTGACGGGTGCCACGCCGGCCGCAGAGCGCGAGCGCATCCATGCACAGCTGGAATCGGGAGAGCTCGACGTCCTCTTTGGAACCCACGCGGTCCTTTCGGATAACGTGGCGTTTAAGTATTTGTCGCTCGTAGTCATCGATGAGCAGCACCGGTTTGGCGTCGGCCAACGCAACGCCCTGCGTGCGAAGGGCCCTGGTGCCGATCTACTCGTTATGACGGCAACGCCCATTCCACGTACGCTGGCGCTTTCGGTCTACGGCGATCTGGACACGAGCATCATCCGCCATCGGCCCGTCCCTGGCGCTGGCGTGACGACACGCGTGCTTACCGAGTCGAGCCGCGACCTTGCCTATGGCGCCATCCGCGAGGCGCATGAAAAGGGTCAGCAGGCCTACGTGATTTGCCCGCTCGTGGAGCCGAGCGACTCGGCCGATGAGCTTGAGGATGTGCCCGGTATCGCCCGTGACGACGAGGGTCGCGTAACCGTGCCCGTGCCGCTGCACGATACGGCAACCGAGCTCGACCGCCTACGCCTGGCGTTGCCGGGGCTTACCATCGAGCGTCTTCACGGCCGCATGCCGGCGGGGGAGAAGGATCGCGTGATCGACGCCTTCAAGCGCGGCGAGATCGACGTGCTCGTTTCGACCACGGTGGTCGAGGTGGGCGTCGACGTGCCCAACGCCACCGTCATGGTCATCGAGAACGGTGAGCGCTTTGGCTTGGCGGCCCTGCACCAGCTGCGCGGCCGCGTGGGCCGCGGCAGCGTGTCGGGCACCTGCCTGGTCATGACGCGCTCCAAGGGCAACGGCGGCGCTTCGGCGGCGCAAGACCGTCTCCAGTCGCTCGAAAAGACCTCGGACGGCTTTACGCTCGCCCAGATGGACCTTCGTCTGCGCCACGAGGGCGAAATCCTGGGGTACCGCCAGCATGGCGGTGTGACCCTGCGCTTTGTCGACCTGGATGCCGACGAGGAGCTGATCGAGTGGGCCCATTTGGACGCGGTCGAGCTCTTGCGGTATGCTTGCAACCTTGACTCCGTGGCGACGCGCCCCCTGCGCGATGCGGTCGCCATGCGATATCGACACATTTTTAAGGAGGTCAGCGGAGGATGAGAATCATCGGCGGCGAATGGCGCGGTCGTAAGATCGAGGAGCCCCGTGGTCGCGATGTCACCCGCCCCACGACCGATCGTGTGCGCGAGGCATGCGCATCTATGGTCATGTCGGCATTTGACTTCGATCTGGACGAGGTCCGCGTGCTGGACGCCTTTGGCGGCTCCGGCGCCTTAGGGTTAGAGATGCTCTCACGTGGCGCCCGCTCGCTCACGACGTTCGAGATCGAACGGAATGCCGCGCGGCTCATTACCAAGAATATCGAGTCGCTCTGCCATGACCGTGCGCGTTGGCGCGTGGTAACGGGCGACATGCTGGCGAGCGCCTCGCGCGGTCGTGTGCCGGGCGGCCCCTTTGATCTGGTCCTGCTCGACCCGCCCTATGCTTTTGGTGCCGAGCCGGTCGAGATACTGCTGCAGAACCTGGCTCAGCAGGGTCTGCTTGCACCTGGCGCTTATGCCCTGTTTGAGCATGCCGCCGCCGATGCGGGCGCGCATCCGGCAGGCTTTGAGATCGTGCGCGAGAAGCGCTACGGCATTACCTCGGTCGACCTGCTTCGTTGGGTCGGCGATGACGATGGTGAGGAAGATTGCACCGGCACCGATGCTCACAACAACGATGCCATGACGGTTCAGGAGAACGCCCATGAGTGACACCATCAACCGCGTGATCGTCCCGGGCACCTTCGATCCCATCACGTTTGGCCATATCGACGTCATCCGCCGCGCCCGCCGCATCTTTCCCAGCGTGATCGTCGCTGTTGCCGAGTCGCAGGGTAAAAACGGTGTGGGTACCACGTTTATGCTCGATGAGCGCGTGGCGCTGGCCCGCGAGGCGCTTGGCGATATCGACGGCGTCGACGTCCTGCCCTTTACCGGCCTCTTGGTCGACTTCGCTCGCGAGCAGGGGGCGGGGGCCGTGGTCAAGGGCCTGCGCGCCATGACCGACTTTGAGTACGAGCTGCAGCAAGCGGACCTCAACTATCGCTTGGATAACGAGCTGGAGTCCATCTTTGTCATGAGTGCGCCGCAGTACGGCTATATCTCGAGCTCGGTCGTTCGCCAGATCGCTTCGCTCGGCAGCGATGTATCGACGTTTGTCCCGCCCAACGTGGTCGAAGCGCTCAGACATCGCTTTTCGTGACGTTTTTTATTGCCTGGTGGCATGTGGTAAACTAGCACGATGATATGTTACCTATGAAAGGAGACCGGATGCCGGGCGAGAATTTTCCTGGCGATAGGATCGTCAGCTTGGTCGATGAGCTCGAAGGGCTGATCGAGGAAGCCAAGCCGCCTTTCGGCAAGAACGCTCAGTTCAAGGTCATCGACGCCGACGTGTTCTTCAACATCCTCGACGAGATCCGTATGAGCTATCCCGAGGAGTGGCAGAAGTCCCGCCGTATCCTTAAGGAGCGCGAGGAGCTTATGGCTTCCGCCGCCGCTCAGGCCGATTCCATCATCGCCGACGCTCAGCAGCAGGCCCTCACCATTGCCGGTGAGCAGGAGATCGTCCGCTTAGCACAGCAGCAGGCCGACGACATCCGCGATCGTGCCCAGCAGTACGAGCGCGAGACGCGTTATGCTGCCGAGGACTACGCAGAGCAGGTCTTTACGCACCTGGAGGAGAACCTCAAGAGCCTGACCGGCACCGTTACCCGTTGCCGTCAGCAGCTCAACGAGGGTGCCGCCCAACAGAATGGTCAGTGGTAATGGCTGAGTTCCCGAGCGTTACCGTCGATCTTTCTGAGCAGCTCGAGTTTCCTGGTGATTCGTATCCGCTGACCGGCAAGGTCGATGTTGCCACCTACACGGTGGGCGAGAAGGAGTACCAGCTACAGGACGGCATCGACTACGACGTTGTCTTTACCAATGCCGGTACCGGTGTCTTGCTCACGGGCATGGTCCGCGCGCACGCCACCGGCGAGTGCGACCGTTGCCTGGAGCCTGCCTCGTTTGATATCGCCGGCGAGATCGAGGAGTTCTACCTCTTCGAGGAGCCCGAGGATCCCGAGGCCTACGAGGACGGCTACGAGCTCCTGGGTGAGGACCGCATCGTCGATCTGGGTGAGCCCATCAATGACGCGGTCGTCATGGACACGCCGTTTGTCGTTCTGTGCAAGCCCGATTGCCGCGGCCTGTGCCCCACTTGCGGTTGCAATCTCAACGTCGAGCAATGCGATTGCGCCGCCCAGGCAGAGGCAGAATGGGCCGCTGCCACGGAAAATCCATTTGCAGCATTGAAGAATCTCAAGCTCGACGAGTAAAACTGTGGTAGTATCACTACTTGCGCGTAATCGCCACACTGGATAGTTCATAAGGAAGGTCACTATGCCCGTACCTAAACAAAAGCAGGGTCGTATCCGCACTCACACCCGTCGTTCCGCCAACATGAAGATCTCGGCTGCGGCTCAGTCCACGTGCCCCCGTTGCGGCGCTGTCAAGCTTCCGCACCACGTGTGCCCCAGCTGCGGTTTCTACAAGGACCGCGAGGTTATCGTTACCGAGTAACGGTATACTCTGGATGCGATGCCGTTCCAAATGGAACCACAATGGCCGGCTCAATGAGTCGGCCATTTTTGTATAAGGAGTATGTATATGAGTAACGTTCGCGTTTGTGTAGACGTTGTGGGCGGAGACGAGAAACCTCAGGTTGTTCTCGATGGTATCGAGGCTGCACTTGCCGCCGATCCCGATATCGAGGTCCTGGCAGTCGGTCCCGCCGAAATCGTCAATCTCTTTGCCGCGGCCCATGCACGTGTGGAGGCTCTGGAAGCCCCTGACATTATCGCCATGGATGACGATCCCATTCGCGCCGTGATGACCAAGCGCAAGTCCTCGATCGTGCTTGCCTGCCGCGCCATCAAAAAGGGCAACGCGGACGCGTTTTTCTCCGCCGGCTCCACCGGCGCCATGACCGCTGCCGCGACCGCCTACGTCACACCGTTTAGATATATGGCCGAAGGCAAGAAGCAGCCGGTGCGCCCCTGTTTGACCAATGCGCTGCCCAATCGTGCCGGCGGCCTGACGGTGCTGTGCGACATGGGCGCCAACCCCGATGTCGAGGTGGACGACATGGTGCGTTTTGCCCAGATGGGTAGCGCTTATGCCCGCGTTGTCCTGGGCATCGAGCATCCTCGCGTGGGCTTGCTTGCCAATGGCACCGAGGACGAGAAGGGCTCCAACTTTACCAAGGCCTGCTTCCCGGCCATGAAAGCCGCCGTTCCCGGCTTTGTGGGTAACTGCGAAGGCACCGATCTTACGTCGGGCAATTTTGACGTCGTGGTCGCCGACGGCATGTCGGGCAACATTGCGCTCAAGGCCACCGAGGGCGCTGCCAAGTTTTTGTTGCAGGAGCTCAAGGGCGTCTTTATGTCTTCGCTTGGCACCAAGATCGCCGCGCTGCTCATTAAAAAGCAGATGCGTGAGATAAAGGCCAAGCTCTCTGGCGACGCCAAGGGCGGCGCGATTCTTTTGGGCCTGCGCGGCGTGGTTCTGATCGGCCATGGCGCCACCTCGGTCGAAGCTGTTAAAAACGGTACGCTTGCGGCGGCCGAAGCCGTGCGCGCCGGGCTGGTCGAGAATGTCGCCAACTCCATGGACGGCATCGTTTTGTAAGAGCGAGTTAGAGCGCTGTTATGTGCCTCGCGGCCTGCTTCGTGGGGTAGAATCAGAACCGTGTCTTGGTACCGCCCGGGCGGTACCATTCTTTTGGTATTCATGCACTATGAGAGGAAGCGCTATGGACCGCTCCGAAATCTTCGACAAGATCGCCGAGGTCGCTGCTGACGTTCTGGGCGTCGATGTTGCCGAAATTAGCGATGAGACCACCTTTGACGATCTCGATGCCAACTCGCTCGAGCGCCTGCAGCTGGTTACGGCTATCGAGGACGAGTTCAACCTCGAGATCGATGACGAGACTCTGCTCTCGCTCAACTCTGTCGCCGACGCCGTCGACGCGATTGAAAACGCCAGGGAGGCCTAGGTCTTGGCTTTGTCTGAACGACTTACGCGTGCCCAGGAAATTCTGGGCCACGAGTTCAATAATAAGGTGCTTCTGCGCGCGGCGCTTACGCATCCCTCGGCAGTCGAGGGCCAGCCGGTTTCTGCCAGCTATGAGCGCCTTGAGTTCTTGGGCGATTCCATTTTGGGCGCCGTCGTCGCCCGTTCGCTCTTTGAGTCCTATCCCGAGTTTGACGAGGGCAAGCTCACGCGCCTGAAGGTGTCGCTTGTCTCGGGCGCTACGCTATCCGAGGTGTCGCATGAGCTGGGCATCGACGACATCATCATCTTTGGTGCCTCCGAGACCGGTACCGGCGCGCGCGGCCTGCACTCGGCGCTCGAGAACGTCTACGAGTCGCTCGTGGGTGCGCTGTACCTGGATGCCGGCTGGGATGTTGCGGGGTATTTTATACATAGTTCGCTCAAAACG
>CAKXKM010000075.1:0-299 GCA_934876235.1 Collinsella sp. AF02-46-1
CCGAGACGCCCACTGTTACCAAGACGACGACCAAGAAGTCTTCTAAGAAGACCGAAACGGTCGACGAGGACGAAGACACCGATGAGCCGACTGACGAGTCGACTGATTCGGACGCCGCCAAGACGACGGCCAAGAAGGAAGAGAACGAGGTCACAAAGGTTAAGGTCTCCGTTGCCAAGGGAAAGACCGCGTGGATTGAGGTCAAGGTCGACGGAAAGTCGGTCTATGGCGCTCAGGCGACTGGCCCCTTTCAGCAGGAGTACACGCCCGAGTCCTCGATCGAGATCACCACGTCCAAG
>CAKXKM010000075.1:315-8201 GCA_934876235.1 Collinsella sp. AF02-46-1
CGGGTGTGGCGCGTGTGACGATCACCGTTCCCAAGAAGGAGACGACTGAATCCGAGAATGGTGAAAGTTCTGATGGTGCCGACACCACCGACGGCACCGATGCCCAGTCCACGGATGGCGCCGATACCGCAACTGACGGCCAGACGCCCACCGATTCTACCGACTATTCGTACGATAGCTACTAAGCCGCTCGTACGCGAAAGGAAACATCATGGCTAAAGATTCCAGCTTCGACGTCGTGTCCGAGGTCAACATGCAAGAGGTCGACAACGCCTTCCAGCAAACCACGCGCGAGATTTCCCAGCGCTATGACCTGAAGGATTCCGGCGCCACGATCGAGCTTTCGAAGGGCGACAAGCTCTTTACGATCAACGCCCCGGCCGACTTTGTCTCCAAGCAGATTATCGACGTGCTGAGCTCCAAGCTCATCAAGCGCGGCATCGACCTCAAGGCTGTCTCGTGGGATGCCCCGCAGGCGGCATCGGGCGGCACCGTGCGCGTGCTCGGCCATATCGTCGAGGGTATCGACCAGGCGACCGCCAAGAAGATCAACAAGGACATCAAGGACCAAAAGCTCAAGGTCAAGGTGACTATCGAGGCCGACAAGCTGCGTGTTTCCTCTGCTTCGAAGGACGCGTTGCAGACCGTGATCCAATTCCTGCGCGACCAGGACTACGGCCAGCCGCTGCAGTTCACCAACTACCGCTAATATCATTCGAAAGGACTGCTCTCCAACATGGATACACCGTTGGGCTCCGTGCTCTACATCACCCTCGGGTGCGCTAAGAACGAGGTTGACACCGACCGCATGCGTTCTCTTTTGACCGCCGCGGGCTACGAGGAGGCATTCGACCCACAGGATGCCGATATCGCCATCGTCAATACATGCTCGTTCCTCGCCTCCGCAACGTCCGAGAGCATCGAGACCACGCTCGAGCTCGCCAACGAGGTTCAGGACGGCGTTCGTTCTTGTCCCATCGTCATGTGCGGCTGTGTGCCGTCGCGCTATGGCGACGACCTGCCCGATGAGCTGCCCGAGGTCGCTGCCTTTGTGAAGGCCGACGAGGAGGACGGCATCGTGGCGGTCATCGATGGCGTGCTGGGTGTCGAGCGTGAGATCGCTGCCTATATTCCTCAAGTCAAGCGCACTGTCGAGGGCGCCGTTGCTTACGTCAAGATTTCCGATGGCTGCAACCGCTTCTGCAGCTTCTGCATGATCCCCTATATTCGCGGTCGCTATCATTCGCGCAATGCCGAGAGCATTATCTCCGAGGTGCGCGACCTGGTTGCCGGCGGTGTGCGCGAGATCGTGCTGATCGGCCAGGACACGGGTATTTGGGGCACCGACTTTGCCGACGAAGACGTCACCGATGGCTCGCCGCGCAATCTGGCGCAGCTGCTGCGCGCCGTCGCCGAGGCCGTGCGTCCGCAGAACGTCTGGGTCCGTGTTCTCTACCTGCAGCCCGAGGGCATGACCGACGAGCTTATCGATACGATTCGCGATACGCCCGAGGTGCTGCCTTATATCGATATCCCCGTGCAGCACTGCGACGCGCGCATCCTCAAGGCTATGCGTCGCTCCGGTTCGCGCCAGGAGCTCGAGGACCTGTTCCGCGATCTGCGTGAGCGTATCCCCGGCATCGTGATCCGTTCCACGGCCATGGTCGGCTTCCCGACCGAGACCGACGACGAGTTCCGCGACCTTATCGACTTTATGGACACCGTCGGCTTTGACTACACGAGTGTCTTTGCCTACTCGCAGGAGGAGGGCAGCCTGGCCGCTAAGATGGAGGGTCAGGTCGATGAGGAGGTCAAGCTCGAACGCGCCCAGGAGGCCATGGACCTGGCCGAGTCGCTCGGTTTTGCCGCCACCGCCGCACATGTGGGCGAGCGCGCCCAGGTGATTGTCGACGGCATCGAGGAGACCGAGGACGGCGCCGAGCTGATCGGCCATGCTTGGTTCCAGGCGCCCGATTCCGATGGCGCGGTGCACTTGGACGCCAGCGAGGCGTCCGTGGGCGATATTCTGACGGTCGAGTTTACCGATAGCTTCTGCTATGAGCTTATCGGCCATGTTGTGGAGTAGGAGAGCATCGTGGCAAACGAGAGCAATAAGGAACTGACGAGTGTTTGGACGCCCGCCAACATCGTGACGTGCGTTCGCATCGTCTTTATCCCGGTGTTCATGATCGTGTCGGCGCTTTCTCACACGAGTGTTGCCGGTACAGATTGGAGCACCTTCGACGGCCCGCTCGCCGCCGCTGCCTTCATTCTGTATGTGATCCTGTCGTGCACCGATAAGGTCGACGGCTACCTAGCGCGCTCGCGCAACGAGATTACCGATTTCGGTAAGTTCTTGGACCCCATCGCCGACAAGCTGCTCGTGTTCTCGGCCTTGCTTCTGTTCTTGGACTTTGGCACCGTGACGGTTTGGTCCGTGTTCATCATCTTGTTCCGCGAGCTGTTGGTAAGCGCCCTGCGCATGGTTGCGAGTGCCGCCGGCGTGGTCGTTGCCGCCGATAAGCTTGGCAAGTACAAGACGGCGACCACGATGGTCTCCATCTGCGGTTACCTGTGCGTCTTTGCGATGGCCGGCTTGCACCTTGGCCCGCTGGCGCTGACGCTCGGCATCTACTCGGTGTCGCGCTTCCTGTACGCCGTTGCCGTTGTCCTGACCGTTATCTCGGGCGCCCAATACTTCTGGAACTGCCGCAAGATCGTCTTTTCGATCTAGGTCCTGGTGGGTATGACGGACTCTTTTGATCAGATTTCCGCACATAACGAGGAGCTGGCGCGTCATATTGTCGAGCGCGCGAGCGCTCGGGGCGTGACGGTTTCGACGGCTGAGTCGCTGACAGCAGGTATGATCGCCTCGACGATTGCCGATATCCCGGGCGCCTCGGTGGTGCTGCGTGGCGGTGCGGTGACCTACTGCGATGAGATCAAGCATCGCGTTTTGGGTGTTGATCAGGAGACGCTCGACCGCTATACCGCGGTGTCGCATCAGACCGCGCGCGAGATGGCGGCGGGTTCGCTGGAGCTGTACCAGAGCGATATTGCAGTGAGCGCAACGGGTTATGCCGGCCCCGGCGGCGGCACTGAGGACGATCCGGCTGGCACTTTCTATATTGGCTGGGCGTATCGCGCGGCTGATGGGGAAGTGCCGGTCGTGGACTCTGTGCGCTGCCACTATGAGGGCGACCGTTCGTGTGTTCGTGCCCATGCGGTCGCGGAGGCATTGGGACGCATTGCCCTTGTGCTCAACTCTATGGAATAGACGTGTTTTCAGGGGCCTTAGGGCCCCTTAATTGTGGAGATAGGGACCCCTGACGAATTTAGCGTTTGCGCTGGTTATAGGTATATTCTTGTCTTCCTTGTTCTTATTCGGCCCTTTGTGGTCAAGCATTTGGTCAGTGTTTGGTCGGCGTTTGGTTGGGTTTTGGAAAGACTGCCTGCATATGATTGGCCTGAACGGTTGACCACGAACAGCCGTTCGTTTATTATCGATGCAGGTTGTTAAGAGGAGGGCTATTCATGGCCAAGAATTCAGGTCCCGTACGTACCGTTCATGCTCGCACGACGGGTAAAGAGCGCGATGAGATGATCGCCACCACCAAGGCCGAGATCGAGAAGAAGTTCGGTCAAGGCTCCATCATGAGGTATGGTGACGGCGGCCCCGAGCTTGAGGTTGAGGCCATCCCCACGGGCGCTCTTGCACTCGATGCCGCTCTGGGTATCGGCGGTGTGCCGCGCGGCCGCATCGTCGAGATTTACGGTCCTGAGTCCTCCGGTAAGACGACGCTTTCGCTCGAGATCCTGGCCGAAGCCCAGGCAATGGGTGGCGTGGTGGCATTTATCGATGCCGAGCATGCGCTCGATCCCACGTATGCCGCGCGCATTGGCGTGGATATCGACGAGGTACTGATTTCCCAGCCTGATACGGGTGAGCAGGCGCTCGAGATTGTTGACATGCTCGTGCGTTCCGGCGCCATCGATGCCATCGTCGTCGACTCCGTCGCCGCGCTGACCCCGCGTGCCGAGATCGAGGGAGAGATCGGCGATACCACGGTCGGATTGCAAGCTCGTCTGATGAGTCAGGCGCTCCGCAAGCTCGCCGGCTCACTGTCCAAGTCCAACACGACATGCATCTTCATTAACCAGCTGCGAGAGAAGATCGGCGTCATGTTCGGCAACCCCGAGACCACGACGGGCGGCCGCGCCCTTAAGTTCTTCTCTTCGGTGCGTATCGACATTCGCCGCATCGACAGCATTAAGCTTAAGGATGAGGTTATCGGTAACCGCGTGCGCGCCAAGGTCGTTAAGAACAAGGTGGCAGCTCCGTTCCGTTCTGCTGAGTTCGACATCATGTACGGTACGGGCATCTCTAAGGAGGGCTCGATTCTGGACATGGCTGTCGAGTGCGGCATTTGCAAGAAGATGGGCTCCTGGTTTGCCTATGGCGAGGACAAGCTCGGCAACGGTCGCGAGGCCGCCAAGGCGTTCCTGCGCGAACACCCCGATTGCGCCGACGAGATTGAGCATAAGGTCCGCCTTGCCTGCGGGCTTGAGTTTGATGACGATGCTCCGTCCGAGGTCGAGCTGACCGATCAGCCTGCGCCTGAGGAGTTTGACGAGCTTTACGCCATCGATGGTTCCGCCATGCTCGATGATGACGACGAGTAGCGGTTACGCTCATGTCGTATACGGTGACCGAGGCCACGGTCGTCTTTCCCGATAAGAAGGCGGCCTCCTCGTTCTCGAGCGGGTATGCGTCCAAAAAGCCTTGCGCACATATCGATTGTGAGCTTGAGGGCGGTTTTGAGCGGTCCATTTGGATTCCCGTGCGGGTCGCGCGCCTGTATGTCAAAAATCGCCCCGATCTTCCCTGTGATTGGGATAACTTTCGTGAAGCGGTGCAGCTCATCGAGCGTAAATGTGCACTTACCATGGTGACCGAGATGCTATCGCGACGCGACCATGCGACGGGTGAGGTCCGTGACAAGTTGGCACGCTACGGCTTTCGCCAGACCGCGATCGATTTCGCCGTCGAGCGCGCCACCGAGTATCGCTTTTTAGACGAGAACCGCTTTTGCTCGTACTTTATCGAGGAACGCAAGCGGCGCGGTTGGGGACAGCGTAAAATCGAGACCGAGCTCAAGCGCCGTCATGTCGTGCTCGATGACATTCCCGGTTATCCCGAGGATTATTTTGCCGTCGAAGACGATTTGGCGCGTGCGTCAGCCCTGCTCGCCAAGCGGCGTGTTCCAGAGACGCGCGGATTCGAAAAACTGGTTCGGTTTTTGATGGGCAAGGGCTTCTCGTATCACATCGCCGCCGATGCCGTTAAGGCACGTCTTAATGCCGAACGTGAGGAATGTGCGGTTTAGGCGTATGCGTTTTGTGGCCCTGCCGTTCACCGCGTTTTAGCCGCCGTGCTGGGGCCATTTATTTGACAGTTGTTGTGGTTCAACGTACGATAAACACTGTCATTTGCTTTGTGATATGTGCTCATCTGTGATGAGTTTGTTTATATGTTTATCTGTATCCGACCCGCATAAGCTGCGCCCATATTACTCAAATGTCGCGAGCCGTTCGTAAGGACGGTTCGCTTTGTTGTGTAACGAATCCATAAAAAGGAGTGAGCATGCCTATCATCGCATCGCTCGTTGGCATCATTTTGTGTGCCATCGCCGCCATTGCCTACATGCGCACCACCAAGCAGGGTAGTCTTCACGAGGCCGACGAAAAAATCCAGTCGGCACACGCACAGGCTGAGTCCCTGATCGGTGATGCTAAGCGTCAGGCCGAGACCCTCAAAAAAGAGGCTCTGCTCGAGGCTAAAGAGGAGATCATCAAGAACAAGCAGGCCGCTGAGGCCGAGGACAAGCAGCGTAAGAACGAGATTCGTACGCTCGAGAACCGCGTGATGCAGCGCGAGGAATCCCTCGATCGCCGCAACGACGCTCTCGACAAGCGCGAGCATCAGCTGTCCAGCCAGGCCGGTCAGGTCGAGAAGCGCTCCCGTGAGCTCGAGGAGCTCTGCGCAAAGCAGACCTCCGAGCTCGAGCGTATCGCCGACCTTACCCGCGAGGACGCGCACAAGGAGCTCCTTGATAAGGTTCGCGGCGAGGTCACCCACGAGGCCGCCACGATCATTCGCGAGTCCGAGCAGCAGGTTCGCGCCGAGTGCCACAAGACCGCCCAGGAGATTCTGTCTCTGGCGATTCAGCGCTGCGCTGCCGATCACACTGCCGAGGTCACCGTTACCTCCGTGCACATTCCCTCTGATGACCTCAAAGGCCGTATCATCGGTCGCGAGGGTCGCAACATCCGGACCTTCGAGCAGGTTTCCGGCGTCAACCTCGTGATCGACGACACGCCCGAGACCGTCGTTCTTTCGAGCTTCGACCCGGTCCGCCGTGAGACCGCCCGCGTCGCCCTCGAGAACCTCATCGCCGACGGCCGCATTCACCCTGCCCGTATCGAGGAGATGTATCACAAGGCCGCCGACCTGGTTCAGCAGCGCGTGCGCGAGGCTGGCGAGCAGGCTGCCTTCGATACCGGCATCCACGATCTGCACCCCGAGATCGTCAAGACCCTTGGTGCCCTGCGCTACCGTACCTCGTTTGGTCAGAACGTGCTTCAGCATTCCCTCGAGGTCTCTGATCTGTGCGGCGTGATGGCTTCCGAGCTTGGCCTGGACGTTGTGACCGCCAAGCGCGCCGGCCTGCTTCATGACCTGGGCAAGGCAATCGACCACGACGTCGAGGGCCCGCATGCCGTCATCGGCGCCGAGCTTGCCCGCCGTTATGGCGAGAAGCCCGTTATCGTCCACGCTATTGAGGCTCACCATGCCGATGTCGACCCCAACACGGTGCTCGATGTCCTGGTGCAGGCCGCCGATGCTGTCTCTGCCTCTCGCCCCGGTGCCCGTCGCGAGTCTGCCGAGAACTACATCAAGCGTCTTGAGAAGCTTGAGGAGATCGCCAACTCCCATGACGGCGTCGAACGTACCTATGCCATGCAGGCCGGTCGCGAGGTCCACGTCATGGTCCAGCCGGACAAGATCTCCGATGCCCAGTCCACGGTCCTGGCTCACGATATCGCCCATCAGATCGAGGAAGAGATGGAGTATCCCGGTCAGGTGCGCGTCGTCGTGATTCGCGAGAGCCGCGCTGTCGATATCGCTAAATAACATGTGCGACGCGAACGAGCTCATCTCATTTATCGCGTCGATGTCGGGGGAGGGCAACCTTCGCGTCGAGGAGAACCTTGGCGAGGGGTATGTCCGCCTCCGCGTTTCGGAGGCCGAGCGGCGCCAGGCTAAGCACGACATTCAGCATGTCGAGGACATCGTCATCGAAATGCTCCGTAATGCTCGCGATGCCGGCGCCGACAAGGTCTATCTCGCCACGACCAAGGAAGATGGCGTCCGCACGCTTGTCTTTCTGGATAACGGTTCTGGCGTTCCGCAGGATATGCAAGAGCGAATCTTTGATGCCCGCGTTACCTCCAAGCTCGAGAGCATGAAGATGGACCGTTGGGGCGTTCACGGTCGTGGCATGGCATTGTTTTCGATCAAGCAGAACACCGACGAGGCCCGTGTGGTCACGTCCGGTGTCGATCTTGGTTCAGCCTTCAAGGTGAGCGTTGCGGCTAACCGCCTCAGTGAGCGTGCCGATCAGTCCAGCTGGCCCCAGGCCGTCAAGGATGAGGACGGACGTTATGTCTGTGCTCGCGGTCCGCATAATATTATTCGCGCTGCTTGTGAGTTTGCGCTCGAAGAGTTGCGTGGTTGCGATGTCTATCTTGGTTCTCCGTCTGAGATTGCCGCGACCCTTTATGCTCAGGCGTCAAGCCGGCTCGATACGTCTCGTCTCCTGTTC
>CAKXKM010000075.1:8211-8888 GCA_934876235.1 Collinsella sp. AF02-46-1
GAGCGAGCTTCCGGTTGTCGATCGTTTAGGCCTTGCTTCTGATGCCGAGGACTTTATCCGTATCTGTTCGGGTTTGGGTCTTGAGATGTCCGAGCGCACGGCCCATCGCATTTTGGCGGGGCAGATTAAGCCCGTTCGCGGTGTGGCCGCGCGTCTGCTGCGCGAGCGTGATTCGTCCTCGCGTGCGCCGGCTCCTGTCGATCTCGCGAAGGATCGTCGCGGGCTACGTATTGCCAAGGATGACATTGCACAGTTTTCGCGTGCTGTGGAGCGCGACTTTAATGACCTTGCTGCCCGGTACTATCTCAACCTTTGCGGCGACCCAAAGATTCGTGTTTCGCGTGATCGAATCACCGTGACCTTTGATCTTGCCAAAGAGGAATAGTGCCTTTACCGAGTCCACTCGGTACGATACAGTTATTGCAGTTAAAACGTACTTTTAAATGCAGGAGTTTCTTCATGGATTGCCTGAAGGTATCAAGCAAATCATCGCCCGCGTCCGTTGCCGGCGCCATCGCCGGCATGGTCAAGGATGGTGTACCCGTCAACATCCAGTGTGTCGGCGCTGGTGCCGTCAACCAAGCCATTAAGGCCGTTGCTATCGCGCGCGGTTTTTTGATTCCAACCGGTTTTGATATTTCCTGCGCGCCCGTGTTCTCCGACATCCTCATTAACGG
>CAKXKM010000076.1 GCA_934876235.1 Collinsella sp. AF02-46-1
ATGTCCATGGTCGTGGGCACGTCTCCCTGATCTTTGAGCTCCACCGTCAGCGTTTTGAGCGTCGCATCAAACGTCACGCGTTCGATTTCTTCGCCCGGAATAGACCCGCCACTCAGCTGCAGCTGCACAAACTCGTCGCGCGGATACCAATAGTCGCCCGGTGCGGCAACCGTGTTGCCACCAGAAACTTTCATGGTCATAATCGGCAGGCCCTCGTCGGCTTCAAACCCCCAGGTGGCGCCGCCATGACCGCCGAACGTCCAAATACAAAAGGCAATCACCAACACGGCAAGCACCGCAAAACCAATCGCGACAAGGCCATGGTGCGCACGGCTTTCCTCGGCCGATACATCCCATTGTGTCTCTCGATATAGATGCTTGTCTTCCATGTACGCCTCCCCACAGGCACGCTCGTTAGGCCAATCGTACCCATTCGAGCTATACTTGAGCCCATTACATAAACGGGGAGCTTGCAGGACAAGACGGCAGGCTGAGATTGGGCGCGCCCGCCCTGACCCGCAAACCTGATATGGGTAATGCCAACGAAGGGAGCCGTGCCAATGAGCACACAGACCGAGCCCAAGCTCGTCACGCAAATCGACTTCGCCCGCGCCGGGCAGATCACACCGCAGATGAAGGAGGTTGCCGAGCGCGAGCATCGCGACCCCGAGTACATCCGCGAGCGCGTGGCCGACGGCCGCATCGCCATTCCCGCCAACATCGTGCATATCAAAAAGGGCATGCGCGCCTTTGGTGTCGGCGAGGGCCTGTCTACTAAGGTCAACGTCAACCTGGGCATCTCGGGCGATAAGGCCGATGCCGTTGAGGAATGGAAGAAAGTCAAGATCGCCGAGGACTACGGTGCCGACGCTATCATGGACCTTTCCAACTCGGGCAAGACGCGCCAGTTCCGCCAGCAGCTCATCGACGAGACGCCGCTCATGGTGGGCACGGTGCCAATGTACGACGCCATCGGCTATATGGAAAAGCCGCTGGTCAAGCTCACCAAGGACGACCTGCTCGAGGTCGTGCGCGCACACGCCGAGGACGGCGTGGACTTTATGACCATCCACTGCGGCATCAACAAGTCGGTCATCAAGACCTTTAAGGAGACCGGCCGCCTCATGAACATCGTCAGCCGCGGCGGCTCGCTGCTGTTTGGCTGGATGGAGGTCACCGGCAACGAGAACCCCTTCTACGAGTTCTACGACGAGGTGCTCGAAATCTGCCACGAGTACGACGTGACGATCTCGCTCGGCGACTCCTGCCGCCCGGGCTGCCTCTACGACTCCAACGACGCCACCGAGACCGCCGAGATGATCGAGCTGGGCAAGCTGTGCAAGCGCGCTTGGGCCGCCGGCGTCCAGGTCATGGTCGAGGGCCCGGGTCACATGGCGCTCGACGAGATCGCCGCCAACATGAAACTGCAGAAGCGCCTGTGCCACAATGCCCCGTTCTATGTGCTCGGGCCGCTGGTGACCGATATCGGCGTGGGCTACGACCACATCACCGCTGCCATCGGCGGCGCCATCTCCGCCAGCTCCGGTGCCGACTTCCTGTGCTATGTGACGCCGGCCGAGCACCTGTGCCTGCCCAACGCCCAGGACGTGCTCGATGGCCTCATGGCCACTAAGATTGCCGCGCACGCCGCCGATATCGCCAAGAAGGTGCCGCACGCCCGCGACATGGACGACAAGATGGGCCAGGCACGCCGCAAACTCGACTGGGACGCCATGTGGAAGTGCGCCCTCGACCCGGTCACGAGCCGCAAGCGCTACGAGGAATCCCCCGCCGCCACCGAGGGCACCTGCACCATGTGCGGCAAGATGTGCGCCGTTCGCACCGTCAACAAGGTGTTCGAAGGCACGACAATCGACCTCGGCATGGAGGACTAACGCGTCATCGGAGCCGCAATCGAACACAAGGTGCTCGTCAATTGTTGACGTGTGAACATTTGCTTATATTTACGTAAAGATTGCACCGCCCGCCCGGGATCGGCATACAGCCGGCCCGGGCATCTTTATAATGCGGATTGAAGACCCATTTGAATCCGACCGAACAAGGGAGCGAACATGGATCGCAGCAAGGTACCTGCCGTCCTGTCCATCGCAGGATCCGATTCCAGCGGCGGCGCCGGCATTCAGGCCGATATCAAGACTATCACGGCGCACCGTCTGTATGCCGAGACGGCCATCACGGCCATCACCGCACAGAACACCCTGGGCGTCACCGCCGTGCAGGACATCTCCCCCGATATTGTCGCGGCGCAGATCGATGCCGTCTTTGACGATATCCGCCCCAACGCCGTCAAAATCGGCATGGTCTCCTCTGCCGAGATTATCGAGGTTATCGCCGAGCGCTTGAGCGCCTGGGATGCGCAGAATATCGTCGTCGACCCCGTCATGGTTGCCACCTCGGGCGCTCGCCTCATCGCCGAGGATGCTGCCGAGGCGCTCACCCACTGCCTGTTCCCGTTGGCGACCGTTATCACGCCCAATATTCCCGAGGCCATGGCGCTGCTCGACTACGAGGTCGATTCCGAGCGCACGCAGCAAAACGCCGCCATGCTCCTCACCCGCCGCTTTGGTTGCGCATCCCTCGTTAAGGGTGGGCATCTTGTCAACGAGGCCAACGATGTATTGGCCGAACCCGCGCCACTCGATAACGAAGGCAACCATATGGGCGATCCGCTCACCACGTGGTTCCGCCACAAGCGCATCGAGACCGGCAACACGCATGGCACCGGCTGCACGCTTTCATCCGCCATCGCCTGCGCATTGGCGCAGGGCATGGATCTTGCCGACGCCGTCAACGCCGGCAAGGCCTACCTAACGGGCGCTCTCGCCGCCGGCTTTGACATGGGCAAAGGCTCCGGCCCTGTCAACCACATGTGGCAGTACTAAATAGCCAGTAACCTGCCAAAAAAAGACAGGCTACCTTGCACCAAAAACCGTCGCAACATTCGATGAAAATCGTGCAAACGCGAAAAATCATTAAATGTTGCGACGGTTTGATTTTAGATAGCGGTCGAGCAAAGGACCAGAGCGCCTATTCGTCGGCGAGTTGAATTCCCAACAAACCCGAGAGTGCCAGCGCCTGCTCGGCATTGACCGTCAAGCCACGCAACTCATGGTAATCGCCCGAAACAACGGGCGCCGCGAATGTACAACGCGATACATCCACGCCGGAAAGCGACGTCTTAAACACATCCATACGCGTCAGGTCACAGCCATCCAGGCGTATCTGACCCAGCTTGGCACCCTGAAACGCGGCCTCGGTCAAACGCGTGTCATGCGCAGCCATGGGGCCAATGCGTCCCTCCGAAAGGTTCGCATAGCTCAAATCGCACGATGTAAACGACACGCTCGACAGACGCGCCCTGAGCAAGTTGAGCCCCGGCGCCGAGCAGTCAACGAAGTCGCAGCGGTTGAGCCAGCAGCCTTCCATGTTGCAGCGGATAAAGCGGCAACCGCGAAACACCACGTCGCGAAACGTCGAGCCGCTCCAGTCAACGCTATCGAACTCGCAAGATCGGAACACGACGCCATCGAAGGTCGCGCCGTTCGCCACGTCGCAGGCAAGATCCAAATCCTCAAAAGCGGTATTGGAGACGAGCTCATCGCCCTCGGCAAAGAGGTCGATGAGCTCGTCCATGCCCATATGGCAGCCAATCCGTTCGTTTACCCGGGCAAAACCACCACAAAGGTGCCTGCCCCCTTTGCGGTGGCTTGGGGTCGCGCTACTCACCGAGCATCTCTTGGAGCTTGGCTGCCACGGCATGTCCCAAGCTCTCGTGGCTTTCGGGCATCATATGCAGATAGTCGATATCGCCCGGCTCGGCAAACTCGGCGGCATTCAAAAAGTCGCAGCCAAACTGCTCGGCCACGTGCGCATAGTACTCGCCAAAATGTTCAGATGCCTCGACGGAACGCTCGTCAAAATCGGTCATATATACATCGGCGATCTGCGGCTTGATCTTGATAGGAGCCATCAGCAGGATGCGCGGGCAAGGCGCAGCGTCGGTCCACGGAAACGCGCGGACGGCGCGAATCAGCGCCATGGCGCCACGGGCGATATCGGAAGCTGTCACGTTAAAGACCGTCTTACAGTCGTTGGTGCCCAGCATGATCACAATGGCGTCCAGCGGCTTATGAGCCTCGAGCAGCATCGGAAGCGCGCGAATGCCGTTGAGGTTAGTGTCCAGATGGCACATGTCGTCGCGTACCGTCGTGCGGCCGTTGAGGCCTTCTTCAATTACATGCCAGCCCTCGCCTAAGTCACGTTGGACCACGCCACACCAGCGCACATCCTGCGCATAGCGCACCGCGGTACCGTCGCGCATGCCCGCCGGATCGTAACCATAGGTGTTGCTGTCACCAAAGCACAGAACGTTTTTCATCGTAAGCTCCCCACTCAATAAAAAGCCGACAGGAGCAGCCTCTCCCGTCGGCTCGGTATATCGCATCACGAGCACCGTTTACAGGTACTTGCGCCAGTCGTCGTCATCCTCGTCATCCTCGGCAGCGGTCTGAGCCTGCTCGGCGGCACGGGCGGCTGCGGCGCGGGCGGCAACCTGAGCATAGGACTCCTCGTTTTGCTCGGGGAAGTTTGCCAGCACGTGCTCGAATTTGGCGAAGTCCTCGTCCCAGCGCGTAGAGGGCACGGCAAAGAAGACCTGCTTGACCTTGAAGTCGCCCGATGCGAGCTCCTTGCGGAAGAGCTCGGCCACGGCCTCTGCGTCAAAGCCGTTGTTCTCGCAGCCCCAAGCACCCAGTACGAGCTTCTCGCGGCCAAGCTCATCGCAGATAGCAAGCACAAAGCGAATGCGGTCGCGCAGGGCGTCAAGCAAGGCATCGTCGCTCACGCGGTACTCCTGGCGAGCACGCTTGGCGTTGGGTGCAGCGGCGACGATCACGTCGGCATAGGCGTGCACATGCTTGCGCTCGAAGCGCACCGCGGGCACCACCAGCGCACGGTTGCGGTACAGCTCACAGTTGATGTTGCGGCGACGGTTCTCACCGTACCATTTACGCTGCTTATCGAGGACGTTGTACAGATACGAATCGGCGCACAGCGTGGCCTCCTGGCCCAGATAACCCTGAATATATCCACCGCCCGGATTGGTAAACGAGGCAAAGGCGAGCACGGCCATGTCGCAGAACTGCGCATAGCCGCGACCGTTATCGAGGATTGCCTGCGTGGCGGAGGCATCAAGCACAGTGACCTCGGGCAGGACCGGAGCGGGCTCCTCAGCAGGCGCGGACTCAGCTTCGGCGATTTCCTCGGCAGGCTCCTCGACGGGCTCGGGCGCCGCCTCGGTCTCGGGCGCCGCCTCGACCTCGGCAGTCTCCGCGTTCTCGACGTCCTCGGCGACCTGCTCTTCGGGGGCCACAGCAGTCTGAACCTTGGCCTTCATCGCCGCGACAAAGCCGGCGGGCATGCCGTCAAACTCGCGAACACCAGCAAGCGAACGCTCGATATCCTTGGCGCAGGCCTCGGACACAGTCATCACATGGCGCTCGGCGGCCTTGGCACGGGCCTCGCGCTTGGGATTGGGCTGACCCGCTCGGTTGGACCTGCGGTTACGGTTCCTGTTGTCGACGTCTGCCATACATGGCCACCTTTCCTGTCGCTGCCGCTATCGGCTTTTCCCATCCATGATACCCCGCCGCGCACAAAAAAGACGGCCCCGAAGGACCGCCTTTCGCATCGTTTTACCGTGTCCGGCAGGAAGCATCGCAATGCCGCGTTTTAATCGCGACGGCCGAGGATGTTCAGGATGCGTAGGAACACGTTGATAATGTCCACGAACAGATTGGACGCCATGAGCACCGCATTGGGCAGCGTAGGCGGCACCGTCGTGGCCACATAGGTGTCGTAGCCAATAAAGCCGGCAAACACCACAATCACGATCAGGTCGGTGATGGACTGCGAAACGCCCATGAACATCAGCACGATCTCGACCAGAATCGTGGCAAGCAAGATGCCAAAACCAATGCCATACACACGCTGGAAGAACTTGGGGAAGGTCACGCCCAGCGCACCAAAGACAAAGGTGATGGCGGCCGTGGCGATAAAGGCGGTGTTAATGGTAGGCAGGTCGTAGTTGGCAAGACCAAACGACGCCGTCAGGCCAAAGGTGCTCGCAAAGATCACGTAACCCGCGAGTGACAGCCCCACGGACTGCGTGCCCGCAGCAGCCGACATCATGACGATGCCGACGATGGTCAGAATAAACGAGCCAAAGACCAGCGGCAAAGCGGCGCCGCTCATCATCATGCGGGCAAACGCCATGGTGCTCGTAAAGTAGGCACCGGCACCCATGGCGCAAAAGCCCAAAAAGATCAGAGCAGACATGACAAGGTTGTACGCGCGCGGCGACATCTCCTTGGCACGGCTTGCGCCGGTCTCGATGGGGCCATTCTGATAGCCCTGGATATCGTTCATACTTTCGTCCTTTCAAAAAGCACCGCGACGGCGCCGTAGCTGACAAGTTTCCTGCCATTGTACCCGAACGCCACGCGTTCTTACCTGCGGCGCTCGCCCTCGAGCGTACGATCAAAAGCCCAGACCCACCAACGCATCACGTGCGCCTGCGAGCCGTCCGCCCGCTCACGCGTTTGGTCCTCTAGATACAACTCGGTCGCATGTCCGCCAAAACGTACCTTATAGGTTGCCGTACGAATGCCGTGAACCGTCAGGCCAAAACCGGTGGACGAGACAATCTCGTCAATCGTAAAGCAGCGACCGTCAACCCAGCAGACGGTAACCGGCACAACCTGTCCGCCCGCGAGAATGCGAGCCACGACGTCCACATACTGCTTGTGCACGCGCCGAGTTTTGCCGTCTGTCTGTCGATATTCCATGGCCCCTATTATCGAACGCATGTTTGCATGTTGTAAAGCGAACAGACTGTGGTTTTGGAGTGTCGGAGCAAACGCACGCGTCCGCATGGCGTGTTAGCAAAAAGAACGACCGCGGTCAACAGGGCTAATATTCAATTTTAGTACCAAAAAATTCACTTCTCCCATCAGAACTCCGTAAAGAAACCCGCAGGAGGTGATACGATTTATCATGTTTTTGTAACGAGTCTGCAAATATCGAGAAAGCCCATATATGGACGTAACGTTCTCAACCTTCCTCGGCCAGCTTGTGTCGAACCCAGTCCTTGCCGTCACCGTGATCCTCGCGCTCGGCGCCATCTTCGTCAACGGATGGACCGACGCGCCCAACGCCATCGCGACCTGCGTCACCACGCGCTGCATGCCCGCCCGCGCCGCCATCCTCATGAGCGCCGCATTCAACTTCTTGGGCGTGCTCATCATGACGCACTTTAACGCGAGCGTCGCCAACACCATCTCACATATCGTCGACTTTGGCGGAAACAGCACCATGGCACTCGCGTGCCTCTGTGCGGCGCTGTTCTCCATCGTCGTCTACGGTGCTACGGCATCGCGTTTTGGTATCCCCACTTCGCAAAGCCACAGCCTCATCGCCGGCCTGACCGGAGCTGCTATCGCCCTCGGTGGTGCCAACAGCGTCAACATTCACGAGTGGATGAAGGTTATCTACGGCCTGGCGCTCTCCATTGGCCTGGGCTTTGTCATGGGCTGGATCCTGTGCAAGCTCGTCTCGATTCTTTTCGCCGCCGCCAACAGGCGACGCGCCAACGTTTTCTTTAAATATGCTCAGATTGCGAGTGCCGCGGCCATGAGCTTTATGCACGGCGCGCAGGATGGACAGAAGTTCATCGGCGTGCTCTTTTTAGGTGTCGCCTTCGCCAACGGCCAGACTAGCGTCGGCGACGCCGGCATCCCCATCTGGATCATGCTGCTGTGCTCGGCCACCATGGGCATCGGCACCAGTGTGGGCGGCGAGCGCATCATCAAGTCCGTCGGCCAGAGCATGGTCAAGCTCGAAAAGTACCAGGGCTTCTCCGCCGACCTGGCGGGCGCCGCGAACCTGCTGCTTGCCACCCTTACCGGCATCCCCGTGTCCTCCACGCACATCAAGACCTGCGCCATCATGGGCGTCGGTGCCGTCAAACGCCTCTCGGCCATCAACTTCGGCGTCGTCAAGGACATGATGTTCACCTGGTTCTTCACCTTCCCCGCCTGCGGACTCATCAGCTTTGTCATGGCCAAGCTGTTCATGATGTTCCTCTAGCCACACCGAGCGTCCATCCGGACCGCAAAACTTCGCCCACCCGTCTTCGCCTCGAAAGGACCCACTCATGGCAAAGAAACCCGATTCATTCTACTTTGACAACTACGTCGCCTGCGCCGACCTTGCCGTCCAGGCCGCCGAGCTGCTTACCAAGATTTTCGAGAACTTCGATCCCGCGAAGATTCACGATATGCTCGACAAGATGCACGCGATCGAGCATGCGGCCGACAAGAAGCACCATGAGCTTGAGGACGCCCTGCTCACGGCCTTTATCACCCCGCTTGAGCGCGAGGACCTGGATCTGATGAGCTGCTCGCTCGACACCGTGCTCGACCGTATCGAGGGCGTCGTGCAGCGCGTCTACTTCACCAACATCCAGAGCATCCATCCCGACGCCATCGTCATCGCCCACAAGGTGACCGACGCCTGCCGCGCCATGAAGGACCTGATGGTCGAGCTGCCCAACTACCGCAAGTCCAAGACGCTGCGCGAGCTCGTCATCCAGATCAACACCATCGAGTCCGAGGCCGACGAGCTCTATATCAACGCCATGCGTAACCTGCACGTTAACGGCAAGGACCCGCTCGAGGTTATCGCCTGGCGTGACGTGTACGCCTTCCTGGAGTACTGCGCCGACTGCTGCGAGAATGTGGCCGATGTCGTGGATTCGATCGTCATGAAG
>CAKXKM010000077.1 GCA_934876235.1 Collinsella sp. AF02-46-1
GCCCGAGGCCATTCAGGAGAAGATGGCCGTTGGCCGTCTGGAGAAGTTCTACAAGCAGTCCGTGCTCACCGAGCAGGAGTTCATCAAGGACAGCTCTCTCACCATCAAGAAGTACGCTGAGCAGGTCTCCAAGGAGCTCGGCGATACCATTACCGTCGTTGCCTTCGACCGTCTGGTCCGTGGCGAGTAAATAAGCTCTTGTAGCTGGTAATGAGCAGGCTGTGGGTTTTACTCACAGCCTGCTTTTTCATGGCTCTTATCAGAGCCTTTGATATCATATTGAGAGTCTAATTAAAGGAGGATCGCTTTGTCCGACATCCGATATAAACGCGTGCTTCTTAAGCTTTCCGGCGAAGCACTGATGGGCGACGGCCAATATGGCATCGACCCCAAGATTACCGATCATCTTGCCAAGCAGGTCAAGGAGCTGCTCGCCGTTGGTCACGAGGTCGGCGTCGTTGTCGGCGGCGGCAACATTTTCCGCGGCATGGCCGGCGCTGCCGGTGGCATGGAGCGCGCCCAGGCCGACTACATGGGCATGCTGGCAACCGTTATGAATGCGCTCGCCCTGCAGGATGCCTTTGAGCACAACGATGTTCCCTGCCGCGTGATGAGCGCTATCCAGATGAACGAGATTTGTGAGCCCTATATTCGCCGTCGCGCCATCAACCACCTTTCCAAGGGCAACGTCGTTATTTTTGCCGCCGGTTCGGGCAATCCGTACTTTACGACCGACACTGCCGCGGCTCTTCGTGCCTGCGAGATCGGTGCCGAGATTCTGATTAAAGCCACCAAGGTTGATGGTATCTACGACAAGGATCCCGTCAAGTGCGCCGATGCTGTCCGCTTTGACAAGATTACCTATCATGAGGTTCTCGTCCGCGGTCTGCAGGTTATGGATTCCACGGCCACGGCACTGTGCCAGGATAACCGTATGCCGATTTTGGTCCTCAACATCGATGGCGAGGACACCGTCAAGCGCGCGCTTTCGGGTGAGCCCGTCGGCACGCTCGTCTATCAGGAGGATTAAGCATGGCAGAGAACATCACCGCCCACATGGACAAGTCGCTCGAGTCCCTCAAGCACAACTTCTCCAAGGTTCGCACGGGCCGCGCCAACGCTAACATTCTGTCCGATATTTCGGTCGATTACTACGGTGTTCCCACGCCGGTTACCCAGGTTGCCGCCGTCAAGACCCCCGAGGCCCACATGCTGCTCATTGAGCCCTGGGACAAGGCGCTCGTCAATGCAATCGTGAAGGCTATCAGCGCTTCCGATTTGGGCATTACCCCCAACTCTGACGGTACCGTCGTTCGCCTGCCGTTCCCGGCTCCCACCGAGGAGCGTCGTCGCGAGCTCGTCAAGGAGTGCCGCGAGTATGCCGAGCAGGCCAAGGTTTCCATTCGTAACATCCGTCGCGACTTTAACAATAAGCTCGAGCGCGACGAAGAGCTCACCGAGGACGATGTCCGTCGCGAGCAGGCCAAGGTCCAGAAGCATACCGATGAGTATGTTGCCAAGGTCGAGGAGCTTCTGAAGGAAAAAGAAGCCGAGGTCATGGAGATCTAAGGTGCAATACGACGAGAACAAACTGGTCGAGTACTTTGCCGACGCCCCTGCGGGCGTCGGTTTTTCCGACCTTGACCTCAATAAGATTCCGCATCATATTTCGTGCATCATGGACGGTAACGGCCGCTGGGCCACGGCGCGCGGTCTTGCCCGCACCGAGGGCCACAAGGCCGGCATCGTCTCCCTTCGCGAGATCATTACCGCATGCGTGCGCTTGGGCGTCGACGTCCTTTCGGCCTATGCGTTTTCCACCGAAAACTGGAATCGTCCGCAGCACGAGGTCAACGTTTTGATGCATCTGTTTGCCAAGACGTTTATCGATGAGCTGCCGCTGCTTAAGCGCGAAAACGTTCGCGTTGTCTTTTTGGGCGATATTTCCGCACTGCCCAAGAAGACCCGCGATGTCTTTGAGCGTGGTCTTGCCGAGTGTGCCGACCATACCGGCATGACGCTGGCACTTGCCGTCAACTACGGCGCCCGTGCCGAGATCACCCGTGCTGTCCGTCAGATCGCGCTCGATGCCGCCGCCGGAAAGATCGATCCCGCTGCTATCGACGATGATGTGGTTGCTTCGCACCTGTACACCGCTGGGCTGCCCGATCCGGAGCTTGTGATTAGAACCTCCGGCGAGCTTCGTCTTTCGAACTATCTGCTGTGGCAGGTTGCCTATTCCGAGTTTTATGTCACCGATACCTATTGGCCCGACTTTGATCGTTGGGGTCTTGTCAACGCCATTTTGGCCTATCAGGGCCGCGACCGTAGGTTTGGTGGACTGAACAAGACCGAGGAGGCTTAATCGTGTCCGATCGTCCCAAGGCGTCTGCCCCCAAGGCGTCAACTCCCAAGGCGCCTGCTGCCAAAAGCGGCTCGGCTGCGACTTCGTGGCTGGCCGGCTTTATTACCCGTGCCGCCGCAGGTATCGTCTACGCCGTTGTATTTATTCTCTGCCTGGTTTTGGGTATCGTTCCCACCGCCATCTTCGTCTCCGTCATGAGCGGCCTGTGCTGCTATGAGTTCTTCCGCATGACGAAGCTCGATGGCAAGGTGGCCAACGAGCGCCTGGGTATCGCTGCCGCCGTGCTCTTTCCGCTCTCGGCGCTGGGTGACTCGCTGCTGTTGAATGCCCTGCTTTTTGCTCTGATGCTTGCGGTGGGCATTTGGTATGTTTGGTCGTCGCGTACCCGCATATCCGATGTAGCTGTGACGCTCATGGGTCCCATCTACACCGGTTTTATGCTGTCGGCCATCGTGCTGCTGCGCGATGCCGTGCCCGGTTTTGCCGGCGCTCTGCTTTCGGTCGGTGTTTGCGCTTCTCTCTGGGTCTCCGATTCGTTTGCCTACATCGTGGGCAGCCGTATCGGCAAGCACAAGATGGTCCCCAAGATCTCTCCCAAAAAGAGCTGGGAGGGCTTTGTCGGCGGCATCTTGGGCTCGGTTCTCATCTGGCTCATTTTGTGGGCGACGCATTTCTATAAGCTGAGCTTGCCCTATGCGCTGCTTTGCGGCGTGGTTGTGTCCATCCTGGGCGTTATCGGTGACCTCATCGAGTCACGCATCAAGCGTGGCGTGGGCGTCAAGGATTCCGGTAATCTGATTCCGGGCCATGGCGGCATGCTCGACCGTAGCGACTCGCTTATCTTTGGCTGCATTACCGCGCAGCTGCTTTTGATGATCGGAGGCGTGCTGTAATGTCATTCCAGACGACGTATGGCCCCGATGGACGCCTTCGCGTTGCCATTCTGGGTTGTACGGGCTCTATCGGCACGCAGGCACTCGATGTATGCCGTCAGCATGCCGATCGACTGCAGGTGACGGCGCTGTCCGTTAACTCCAGCACTTCTGAGCTCGTTGCCGCCGCCCGCGAGTTCTCGGTTCCGGCCGTTGCCGTGGCCGACACCACCCACGGTGCGGACGCTGTACTGCAGGAGCTGCCCGAGGGCACCGAGCTCGGTGTTGGTGCGCAGGCGGTTTGTGAGCTCGCACGTCGCGATGACGTCGACTGTGTCCTTGTTGCCATTGTGGGCGCTGCCGGGCTCGAAGCGAGCCATGCGGCCCTGACCTCGAACAAGCGTCTTGCACTTGCCAACAAGGAGTCCCTCGTCGTTGGCGGTGACCTGCTGATGCCGTTGGCGCAGCCGGGTCAGCTCATTCCGGTCGACTCCGAGCACTCCGCCATCTACCAGTGCTATCTGGGGGAGAATCCTCGCGAGGCTCACTGCATTTGGCTCACTTGCTCGGGTGGTCCGTTCTTTGGCCGTACGCGCGACGAGCTCAATTGCGTGACACGCGCCGATGCGCTGGCCCATCCCACGTGGGCCATGGGCGCTAAGATCACCATCGACTCGGCCACCCTTATGAACAAGGGCCTGGAGCGTATCGAGGCGATGCACCTGTTCGGTTGCGACCTCGACTTTATCAACGTGGTCGTTCAGCGCCAGTCAAAGATCCACTCGATGGTCGAGTATGCGGACGGCTCCGTGATGGCACACCTTGGCGCTTCCGATATGCGCATTCCCATTCAGTTTGCCTTCTCGTATCCTGAGCGTTGGGATACTCCGGCGCCTCGTCTTGATTTTCGTGAGTTGGGGCAGCTTACCTTCGACGCGGCCGATATGGACACGTTCCGCTGCCTGGCGCTGGCCGAGCGTGCCGGCAAGGCGGGCGGCACCATGCCATGCGTGCTGAATGCCGCCAATGAAGTTGCCGTCGATGCCTTCCTGCACGATGCCTGTACCTTTACCGATATCGATCGTATCGTGGAGTCGTGCATGGATGCACACGATACACAGGCGGTCGTATCGTTTGAGCAGCTTCGCGATATCGATACGTGGGCTCGTGCCAAGGCCGCCGAGGTGCTTGCTGCAACCCGTTCCTCATCGTAAGGATTGCTTTTCGTTTTATGGATACTGTTCTGAGTGTTCTCTCCTCGGTCTTTTGGGGCCTTTTGATGTTATCCGTCCTCGTGTTTCTGCATGAGGGCGGCCACTTTTTGGCGGCCCGTGCGTGCGGCGTGCGCGTCACCGAGTTTTTCTTGGGCCTGCCGTGCCGCTTTGACATTCATCATACGTCGCGTCGCATCGGTACCAAGTTTGGCGTGACGCCGCTGCTGCTGGGTGGTTATGCCGCTATCTGCGGTATGGACCCGACCGACGTCTCGTGCGCCGACCGCGTGCTTGCGGCGATCTATCGTCATGGTCGCGTTTCGGTTGCAGACCTTTCCGTCGAGCTGGATTTGCCCGAGGAGGATGTTCTCGAGGCTTGTGCCCTGCTTTTGGGCTGGGGCTCCATTGCGCCTTGGTACGAGGAAGGGGAGAAGCCTTCACCCAGCTACTATCCGGTTAGGTACCAGACGCTGCCGCGCGACGCTGCAGGATATACCACCTATGACGGCCGCATGTTCGATCGAGAGCATGCAACTGCAGAGGGCGACGTGTGGGAGCTGCCGGTCGCCGCTTCCGAGTTTCTTGAGCAGGAGCGTTCGCATACCTATCTGGGCCAGGGTTTTATCAAACGTGCCTTTATGCTGCTCGCGGGCATTCTCGTCAATATTCTGACGGGCTTTTTGCTGCTTATGAGCATCTACTCTATCGCCGGCGTTTCGGTTCCGGTCGATAGCAACGTGATCGGTCAGGTCGACGAAGGCTCCATTGCTGCCAAGGCGGGTATCGAGGCCGGCGACGCAATTCTTTCTGTCGACGGCGTGTCCTGTTCTAGCTGGATGGATGTGTACGATACGATCGGAGCAGCTGCCGGCAAGGACGATATCGCCATTGAGTATCAGCGCGACGGTAAGAAACTTACGACCTCGGTCTCGCTCAAGGAGGACGAGCGTTTGGGTGTTTATGCCTCTACGCAGGTGGTCCATTTGGACCCTATCACCTCAGCGCGCCTGTCGTTCTCCTATGTTCAGCAGACTGCTGAGGGCGTGATGCGTCTGCTACAGCCTCAGCATACGATGGAGATACTCGATCAGTCCACTTCGATTGTGGGCATCAGCGTCATGTCTTCTCAAGCGGCTGCCGCCGGCCCCGCGACGTTCTTGACGTTTGCCGCGCTCATCTCGTTCTCGCTGGGCTTTATGAACCTGCTGCCCATTCCGCCGCTCGACGGCGGAAAGCTGGTTATCGAGATCATCCAAAAGGTCGCCGGTCGCGAGTTGCCGCTGAAGGCACAGACAATCGTCAGCTATGTCGGCATCGCGCTCTTTGCATTGCTGTTTGTCTATATGCTTCGTTCCGACGTCCTTCGATTTATTTTGTAGGGGAGTGTTTGGATTGTCTCTATCCCATCCTTTGCCGCGCGAGCTGACGCGCCCCGTGCATGTGGGCGACGTGCAGATGGGCGGCGGCGCGCCGGTCGTGGTTCAGTCGATGACCTGTACCGATACCGCTGATGCTCAGGCGACGCTTGCTCAGGTGTGCGCGCTCGCCCAGGCGGGTTGTGACGTTGTGCGCGTGAGCGTGCCCACCGAGGCTGCGCTCGAGGGCTTTCGCACGATTTGCGCCGAGTCACCGGTACCGATCGTTGCCGATATCCACTTTAACCATAAGCTCGCCATTGGCGCTGTGGAGGCCGGTGCCGCCAAGCTCCGCATCAATCCCGGCAACATCGGAGATTGGGCCAAGGTCGATGCTGTGATCGATGCTGCGGGCGCCGCTGGGTGCGCGATTCGCATTGGCGTGAATGCAGGCTCGCTTGAGCAGGATATCGCCGAACGCGATGACCTTTCGCAGCCCGAAAAGCTCGTGATGTCGAGCGAGCGTTTCGTCAAACATTTTGAGGATCGCGGCTTTACCAATATCGTGCTTTCCGCCAAGGCTCATAGCGTGTCCACGACGCTTGACACCTATCGTGCCCTGTCGCGCGAAATCCCCCATGTTCCGCTTCATTTGGGCGTCACGGAGGCCGGAACCAAGCTCCAGGGCACCATTAAGAGCTCTGTGGGCCTGGGTATTTTGCTTTCCGAGGGCATTGGCGACACCATGCGCGTCTCACTTACGGCCGATCCAGTCGAGGAGCCTCCGGTCGCCTGGGGTATCTTGCAGTCGCTCGGCCTTCGCCGCCGTGGTCCCGAGATTGTCTCGTGCCCCACGTGCGCCCGCTGTCAGGTCAACCTCATTCCTATCGCCGAGGAGGTCACCGAGCGGCTCAAGAACTATTCCGCGCCGCTTTCGATCGCTGTGATGGGATGTGCGGTCAACGGCCCCGGTGAGGCGTCTGACGCCGACTTGGGCGTTGCCTGCGGACGAGGTCAGGGCCTGCTCTTTTCGCACGGCCAGATCATTGGTAAAGTAGCTGAGGACCAAATTGTCGACGCGCTTATGGCCGAGGTCGACAAGCTTATTGAGGAGAAATAAATGACTCGAGCAATGTATATGTCTAAGCTGTATGCTCCGACGCTCAAAGAGGATCCGGCCGACGCCGAGCTTGCGAGCCATCGCCTGCTGCTCCGTGCCGGCATGATCCGCAAGGAGGCTGCCGGTCTCTATTCCTATCTGCCGCTCGCGTGGCGCTCGATTCGCAAGATCGAGAACATCGTTCGCGACGAGATGGACGCTGCCGGCGCTCAGGAGCTCATGATGCCCATCATGGTCGATGCCGAGCTGTGGCGCGAGTCGGGCCGTATCGATGCCTATGGCAAGGAGCTCGTGCGCTTTGATGACCGCCACGGACGCGAGTTTGTGCTGGGCCCCACGCACGAGGAGACCGTGACTGCCCTGGTGCGCAATGAGCTGCGTTCCTACAAGCAGCTGCCGGTTAATCTCTATCACATCCAGGATAAGTTCCGCGACGAGTTCCGTCCCCGCTTTGGCCTGATGCGCGGCCGCGAGTTCATCATGAAGGACGCCTACAGCTTCTCCGCCACGCAGGAGAGCCTGCAGGAGGAATACGACAAGATGAAGCAGGCGTACGCCAATATCTGCGAGCGCTGCTACATCAAGGCCCTGCCCGTTGTCGCCGACTCCGGCGAGATCGGCGGCGACACCTCCGTCGAGTTTATGGCGCTGGCCGACGCCGGCGAGGCTTCGCTCGTCTACTGCGACGATTGCGGCTTTGCTGCCGATGACGAGGCTGCAAGCACCAAGGTCGTTGTGACCGAGGGCCCCGGCGACGGTACGCTCACCAAGGTTGAGACCCCGGGTATGGGTACCATCGAGGCTGTTGCCAAGTTCTTCGGCTTCCCCGAGAACGGCACGCGCAAGTCTCTGGCTCTCATCGACGCCGAGGGTAAGCCGGTTGTGGCCATTGTCCCGGGCGACCATGAGCTCAATGACTGCAAGGCCGAGCATGTCTTTGGCAAGGGCTATCGCATGATGACCGACGAGGAGCTTCAGGCGAACGGTCTGCACAAGGGCTTTATCGGACCGGTTAACCTGCCCGAGGGCATCCGTCTGGTGTGCGACGAGAGTCTGCGCGAGTCCAAGCAGTGGGCCTGCGGTGCCAACGAGGTCGATTATCACTTTACCGGTGCCTGCCCCGAGCGTGACTTTACCGTCGATGAGTGGGCCGACCTGGTAACCGTCGTTGCCGGCGATCCCTGCCCGCACTGCGGCAAGCCGCTCTCTGCTGCTCGCGGCATCGAGGTCTCCCAGGTCTTCCAGCTGGGCACCAAGTACTCCGAGGCCATGGGTGCCACCTTTATGGACGAGGACGGCAAGGAGAAGCCGCTTATCATGGGTTGCTACGGCGTGGGCGTGTCCCGCTCGCTCGCTGCCGTCGTGGAGCAGCACAACGACGAGCACGGTATCGTCTGGCCGGTCTCCGTTGCCCCGTACGAGGTCGCGGTGATTCCGCTCGACCCCAAGAAGGAGGAGTGCGCTACCGTCTGCGAGCAGATCGTCGAGGGTCTGTGCGCCGAGGGTATCGAGGTCGTCGTCGACGATCGCGATGAGCGTCCCGGCTTTAAGTTTGCCGACAACGACCTTATGGGCTTCCCGTATCAGGTGGTGCTCGGCAAGCGTGGCCTTAAGAACGGCACCGTCGAGCTCAAGGACCGTGCCACGGGTGAGCGCGAGGACGTGGCGATCGATGAGGTCGTCGCTAAGGTCGCCGAACTTGTGAAGGCTGCCCGTCGCTAATCGTCGTTT
>CAKXKM010000078.1 GCA_934876235.1 Collinsella sp. AF02-46-1
GAGTCACATATGACGGTATCGCGCCAAAGGAGAACGCCGTGACCACGTCGCAGATATCCCTGCTCGCGCTCATCTTGGTTGGGGGCATCGGCATCCTGCTTATCGGAGTGAGCGCGCTCATGAAGGCCGCCGCCCGCAAGAAAGCCAAGGCCTGTACCGCCGTGACCATGGGAACGGTCATCGACCATCGCTTTATGGGTGAAGGCAGAATGAATCCCGTTTTGGAATACACCGTCGACGGCACGCAATACCGCGCGAAAAAACAATTCCGTGGCATAAAGACCAAAAGCTTGTCGGGACTCCCCATCCGCACGCAAGCCACCGCCTACGAAGACGCCAAGGGCTGGCTGCACGTGCAGACAGGCCCCATCGCCCGCCTAGGCACCCTCGCGGAGCAGCTTTGGCCCCTCGGTAGCCAAATGACCGTGTACTACAACCCCAGCAACCCAGACAAAAGCTATGTCGAACGCCCCATCGTGGGCAACTTTGCCACACTGATGTTTAACATCGCAGGCTTCTTGCTCATCGCGATGAGCATCTTGCTCTATGTTCTTATCCAGCGCTAGCTCAAACTGATGCGCCCCGCGCCCCATGCGCCGCAACGACCGTTACGACACCAAGGATCAGCCATGGCAACACTTTCCGAACAAGAACGTAAGCGCATCCAGCGATACTGCATCTGTCCCAAGGTTGCCGGCGCGGCGCTTGCCATGGCATTCGTGCTGCCCTTATTGATTATTCCTTTCGAAATGATCGACGACATCGTCTTCCATCACGAAGGCTTCCAAGAGACGGGCATGATGACCGCCTTGGTGCTCACCGCCATCGAGCTCGTCATATTCTGCTACTGTGCCCTCGCGCCGCGTTTTGGCATGCGCGGCAAGCAGTGGAAAGAAATGCAGCACCGACTCGTCGTCGAGCAGGCTGAGAAAGACCACTCGGCACAAATCGCAGGTGTTATCGGTACGCAGGCCGCCGCGCGCCTGCTCAAGAACAGCGACAACGAGACCGCACGCAACCTGGGCGGCGCGGCAGAAGTCGCCGCTGCCGTAGGCGCCGTCGCCACCGCGGCAGACGTGCTTGCCGAAAGCTTTGCCAACGCAAAAGCCATGTCAGAGGCCTGTGGCGTGCCTATCCCCCGTGCAAAAAAGTGGATCGTCGCGCTTGTGGCACTGCCCCTCGCAATCGTGTGCGGTGCCTATATCCCGCAGCTGGCGCAGGGAAACATCGAGATGCAACAGAACGCCGCGGCCGCGGCCGAGCAGATCGCCATCGCCCGCAAGGCATTAGAGCCCGCATGCGAGTACGTGTCCGCCGATGACCCCTACGAGCGATATCAAGATTACGGCTATCATGTCCGCGGCTATCTGCACGAAGGCGACTCCGACGCCCAGAAGACCTATACGTATCTGGACTTTGACAACAAGGGGACGCTCAAGGAAGTGAGCTACGCGGCAGAGGTCGACCCCAGCGCGAGCCTCGAGGATAACCTTGCCCACATCGAACGCGAGCTTGACGAGCTTTCCTCTGCCGTTCAAACCGTTGACGTCAAGACGGTGAGCCCCGAGCTCTTGGCACCGCAGAAACTCCCCGAAGAGTTTAGGCAGGCATTTTTGAACGGCTCACTCTACGAGAGAATCTCTATCAGGACGAGTGACGACCTCATCAAAACGTATTACTCGTTTGATACGGATCCCGAGGACGAGTTTGACGAGTACACCCATCCAAGCGTCCGTATTACGCTGATGGGCAAAACGAGCTAGGCGCAAATGTGACAAAGGGGCAGTCCCTTTGTCACATTATTCGGAGCGTAGGGCTTCCACAGGGTCTTTCTTGGATGCGCTGCGAGCCGGCAGCAGGCCGGCAACGACCGTCAGCAGCACCGAAATTACAATGAGCATCAGCGCGTCTTGAACGGGCAGGATCATCAGGTTGGGCACCTGCTTGGCCGCAAGCGCCCAGGCATTAACCGGAAAGCTCACGGCCACCACGACGACAATGGCAAAGACGCCGGCAATGAGGCCTTCGATAAAGGTCTCGGCATTAAATACGTTGGCCACGTTGCGCTTTGACGCGCCGATCGCGCGCAGGATGCCAATCTCCTTTTTGCGCTCCAGCACGCTGATATAGGTGATAATGCCGATCATGATGGAGCTCACCACCAGACTGATACTCACGAATGCGATGAGCACCAAGCTGATAGTATTCACGATGTCGGTCACCGAGCCCATGATGATACCCATGTAGTCGGTGTACGAGATTGTCTGCTCGTCGTGGCCAGCGGCTTTGGCCTGCTTGTTGTACGCATCGATATGATCAAGCACGCGCTCCTTGGCCTCAAAGTCGCGCGGGAAAATCTTGACCGAGATGGGGTCCGCCTCATCCGCATAGCCCAACGTGGTCAGATTGTTGTCGTAGGTGAGCTTTGACGCCTTGGCATAGCTCATCATGAGCGAGCTCAGATCCTCGGCGTCCATGTTGAAGTGGATGGCACGAGCAAAGGCGCCCGCATCCACGCGCATGGCGCTCGCCAGGTTGGCAAAACTCGAAGACATCTGCGTCGCCATTTGGTCCATGAACCCTGCCGCACCCGCCTTGAGCTGGGTTGATACCGTCGTCGCAATCTGCTCGCTGACCGCCTTCATCACCTGATCCATAGACTGCTGCAAATACGGAGCCAGCTGCTTTTGCACATAGTCGCCCATCACCTGCTGCAGACGCTCGGCCAAGGCATCGCCGCCCAACGCCTTGAGCTGAGCCAGGCATTGCTGGGCTGCGGCATCATTCTCAAGATACGCCGAGAATGCGGCAGCAAGCTTTGACGCGTCCTTAAGATCTTCGGGCGACAGCGCCTTAAACTGATCAGACTGCAGAAAGCCCTCAAACAGCTGGTTGGCAAGCGTTCCTACCTGCTGCATCTGCTCGGGCGTGAGTTCCAGACCGTCAAAGATGCCCGAGAAATCTGGGGCCGGCGCTTTGGCCATGATGTCGCTGAAGTCGATGTCCTTCCCAACGCCCGAAAGGTCAAGGTCCAGCCCGGACAAGTCGATACCAGAAAGGTCTATACCGCCGGCCGCACCCGAGAGCGCCGACGTATCGAACGAGAACGCACTCTTCAGCGCCGCTTCGTCCACACCGAACATGCTGCCCAAATCCACGCCCTGTTTGGCCTCGCCTTGCAGTTCATCGAAAGACTTGCCCGTAAAGACATCCGTCTCGGGGTGGGCAAGCTGCTCCTGCACGATTTGCGAATCGGCAGCACGCTCCATAAGCTGGCGAGTCAGCGCATGCGTATAGGCAATGCCCGGGGACAATGCGCTCGCGTTTGCCGCCTCGTTGGGTCGCACCACGCCCACAATGCGCACGTCAATACCGTCGGCAACCTTGGCTTTCATAAAGTCGGCGTCGCCAGACATGTCAGTCCACATGCCGGTCTCTTCGTTTTTGCGATAGGCATCGGCCGGCGACAACACCTTAAACGTCGTGGACAGTGCATCGTCGTAGGTAAAGTCGCTGCCGGTCTTGGGCGTCTTGACCTTGCCGTCGGCCGTCATGGCACTGTTAACCAGGTCGTTGAGCTCATCGATATCCAGCGCGCCGATGCTGTAGAGCGTGTAGTCACCCACCGTTCCGCGGCTCGAAAGCACCATCACGGCCTCGTTGGCGGACGTAGGCCAATGGCCGGCAACGACATCGTACTGGCTGTCGAGCAGGCTCTGGTCGTCAATCATCTCGTTAAAGACCGACGTTCCCATGGAATCCATGCTCACCGTTGCCGCCGAGCTCGCGCCTCCGCTCATGGCCTCGGTCATAGCGTTGGGAACAAGGCGAACGGGCTTCTCGTCGCCCTTACTCGAACGATAGACAACCGGCGTCACGCCGTAACCATACTGAATAGCGTTGACCTCTTTGTCGATACCGTTGCCGCCGTCGTCAAGCCATGCCTTAAAGCTCGTCATATCGTTAGATTTAACACTTGCGAACATGTCCTTTACGGCCGTGACCACAGGGATCTTATCGGTCCCCTGAGCCTTGCCGCCGGTAGCGCCATCGGACGAGTCCTCGCCCTTGGACGCCTCCTCATCCGTGCCCCCCTGTCCGCCCATCATAGACGACAGGTCGTAATCTTGTTTGGAAATCGTAAGCGGGTAGCTTGAGAGCGTGTCCTCCTCGACCTTTTTGATGTAGCCGTTTACGCCGTTGGAGAGCGCCAGAATCGCCGCGATGCCAATAATGCCAATCGAACCTGCAAAGGCAGTCATGGCCGTACGGCCCTTCTTGGTCATGAGGTTTCGGGCAGAAAGCCCCAGCGCCGTCATAAAGCTCATCGAGGTTTTGCGCGTGGGTTTTGCCTCGCGATGTGCGACCGTGGCCACATCAAAGGGGTCGGAATCGTCGGTGACCTTGCCGTCCGCCAGGCTGACGATGCGCGTGGCGTACTGGTACGCCAGCTCGGGATTGTGCGTGACCATGATGACCAGACGATCGCGCGCAACGTCCTTGAGCAAATCCATAACCTGCACGGACGTCGTTGAATCCAAGGCGCCGGTCGGCTCGTCAGCCAGCACAATCTCGGGGTCGTTGATCAAGGCGCGGGCAATGGCCACGCGCTGCATCTGCCCGCCCGAAAGCTGGTTCGGGCGTTTGTCAACGTGCTCGCCCAGACCAACCGTCTCGAGCGCCTTACGCGCACGCTGGCGGCGCTCGGCATGTCCCACGCCCGTGAGCGTAAGCGCCAGCTCCACGTTTTCCAAAATGCTCTGGTGCGGAATGAGGTTGTAGCTCTGAAACACAAAGCCAATGCGATTGTTTCTGTAGGCATCCCAATCGCGGTCGCTGAAATCCTTGGTCGAGATGCCATCGATCAGCAGGTCGCCGGAATCGAAATGGTCGAGTCCACCAATGACGTTGAGCATCGTAGTTTTACCCGAACCCGAGGGACCCAGGATGGCTACAAACTCGTTATCGCGAAAAGACAGGCTTACGCTGTCGAGCGCTACCTGCGTAAACGACTGCGTAACGTACCTTTTGCAAATAACTCTGAGATCCAGCATGGACGGCAACCTCTCTCGCGCGGGCGCGCTCGCCCGCTCCCCCGCCGTTCACGTTCGGCGCGTTTGTCCTACTCTATCCTCATTTTTGGCCGATACCAGTGAGGAATGTAACGAACCGCGCCAAAAAACGAACGGGACAGCACGCCGCATGGCGCACCATCCCGCATATAACATCCCCGATGCGACAAAGAGGCTGTCACTTTGTCACATTCCAATGCGCGCTACTTTTCGAGCCCGCACGGCATAACGTTAGCGCTGCCGCGGCGAGCCTCAGTCACGGCTGCAAAGAAGCGATAGCCGCCCGAGAAGTTAAAGCACTCAAAGCCATGCTGCGCCAAAATGCGGCAAGCAATGTAGCTGCGAATGCCGCTCTGGCAAATCACGTAGACCGGCTTGGCCCGGTCGAGCTCGCTCAGGCGATTGCGCAGATCATCGACGGGAATGTTTACGAAACCATCGATATGCCCGCGCTCATACTCCCCTTCCGTACGAACATCGAGCAGCTGCACGCTGCCATCGCGTGGCAAGTTGGGCTCATCCTCCCAATGCCACTGCGCCAGTATGCCGCGATTGAGGTTCTCGATCATAAAGCCCGCCATATTGACGGGATCCTTCGCCGATGAATACGGCGGCGCGTATGCTAGGTCCAAATCCTTAAGCCTATCGCCGCGCATGCCTGCCTGGATGGCAGTCGCCAGAACGTCGATACGCTTGTCCACACCATCGATGCCCACGATTTGCGCACCCAGCAGGCGCAATCCCTGCTTCTCGAAGACAACCTTCATGGTCATGGGCGTTGCACCCGGATAATAACCCGCATGCGAACCGGGCGACAGGACCACGCTGTCGCAGTCAATTCCCGCCGCGTGTGCCGCCTTTTCGGATAGTCCCGTGCTTGCCGCCGTCAAGTCGAATACCTTGATAACCGATGAGCCCAACGATCCGAGGTAGCAGCTGTCCATGCCGGCTATGACATCGGCGACGACACGCCCCTGCTTGTTGGCGGGGCCGGCAAGCGAAATGACCGCGTCCTCGCCGGTCACCTGATGCGTGACCTGCACGGCATCGCCCACGGCATACACGTCGGCAGCAGAGGTCTCCATGCGGTCGTTGACCACAATAGCCCCCTTGATGCCCAGTTCGAGCCCCGCCTCTTGCGCCAGATGGCTCTCAGGTGCCACGCCAATGGCAAGCAGCACCATATCGGCTCCGATAGGGTCATCGCCCGCAACATGGGTGACAACGCGGCCATCAACTTCCTCAAAACCTGTCACATCGGCCTTGAGGCGCAGATCGATACCGTGCTCACGCACCTCGGTATGCAAAAGGGTCGCCATGTCGTAATCCAGGTTGTTCATAAGCTGGACGGGACGCTGCAGAAGGGTCACCTGGAGCCCCAGCTCGCACAGATTCTCCGCCGTCTCGACGCCAATGAAGCCGCCGCCGATCACGACGGCACTGCTCGGTCGCCGCTCTCGAACATAGCTGTGAATACGCAGCGTGTCCTCAACGGTGCGTAGGCTAAAGATTTTATCCGAGTCGATGCCCGGCAACGCAGGGCGGATCGGCTTTGCACCCGGCGACAGGATGAGCTTGTCATACGTCTCGACAAATTCCTCGCCCGTCAGCATATTGCGAACCTCGACCGTATGCGAATCGGGATGGATGGCAAACACCTCGTGACTCGTCTTGACCGCAATGCGAAAGCGATCCCAAAAGCCCTTGGGAGACTGCAGCGTCAATGCGCTCTCTTCTTCTATCACGCCGCCAATGTAGTACGGAAGCCCACAATTGGCATACGATACAAAACCCGTGCGCTCAAAGATGACAATTTGGGCCTGCTCGTCGAGTCTGCGCAAACGTGCCGCCGCCGATGCGCCGCCCGCGACGCCTCCAACGATAACCACCTTCATAGCTAACGCACCACCTTTCCCGTGTAGCCGCTTATGCCGCCGATATTCTTGACACTGCCATACCCAGAACGCTTAAGAAAACTCACAGCTTGGTTGCTTCGCGCACCGCTCGGGCAATGCACGAAAAGCTGCGTGCCCTTTCGACGTATACCCATGATGCTACCCCGAAGCAGAAAAAAGAGTCGCTGTTTCCAGCGACTCCCCTTCAGTTGTCTGTCCCACGGACTTACTGTTCGCTCTTCGCGAGTGCCTGATCGATCAGTTTGTTGAGCGCCTCGCGCTGCTCAGCGGAGTTGATGCCGCCCATGATCGGCTCTCCCACAATGTTACCGTTCTGGTCGATCACGTAGGTGGTCGGGAACGAGTACAGGTTGGAGGTGAACTTTCCGGCCTCGCTGTCCGACTTAAACCAGATGTTCTTATACGTCACGCCCTTCTTGGAAAGCACGTCCTTGGCATCGGCCACCTCGTCTTTGTTGCCATCGAGCGTAAAGGAATTAACGCCCACGACCTGGCCGCCCTTCTCGGCAAGCTCCTTGTTGAGCTTCTCCAGATCGCCCAGCTCTCCCACGCACGGCTTGCAGGTGGTAAACCAGAAGTTCATGACGGTGACCTTGTTCTTGGAGAACAGCTCGTCGCTGTTTACATCGTTGCCGTCCAAGTCCTTGCCCTTAAAGCTGGGGAACTTCGTCTCCCCGCTCTCGCCGTTAGTCATGCCTGCGGTCGAGGCATCGACGCTCTCCCCCTCGCCGGGCGTGCTGCCGCATCCGGGGAACTCCTTCTCCAGCGCCATGAGCTTGTCCTCGATCTCCTTGACCTGCTGCGCGCCGGCCTTAAGCGTCTTAAGCTCGTCAGCCGCAAACTGATCCTTGGCGCCCTCGATGGTATCGAGCAAGAAGTCACCGTAGTTCTTGCCGTCCTCAATCATGGGAGTGTCTTTGTTGGCCGCAAGGAACACCTTTTCCCATAGGGCGTTATCGCTCGCAAAGATCTCGTTTTCCTTTTGCAGCAGCTGCTGGTACAGCTCGGCCGCCTCCTCGGCACTCGACGGCTTTTGCGCTATGAGCTCGGCAATCTGCGCATCGCCGCTCGTAGCACCCTTCGCGTCGCCCTTGGGGGCAGAGCACGCCGCGAGAGTCAGCGCCAGCACGGGCAGCATCAACAGAGCTGCAATTTTTGACAGTTTCATGGTTCCTCCGTTTATATCGAAACTTATATAGGTACCTATTTGTTTTCGCAGGCTTGCGTGGACTGCGCGGGTTTGTCGCCCGTCACACCCAGCCCATAGCGAAAGCTAATAGCATCGACGGGGCACGCGCCCACGCATTTGCCGCAACGAATGCACTCGGCATGGTCGGGCGTACGCGTAACGTCCACGTCCATTTGACACACCTTGGCGCACTTACCGCACGAGACGCATTTGCACTGGTCAACCTGGATCCCCAGCAAAGACACCTTGTTCATGAGCGCATAAAATGCGCCGAGGGGGCAAATCCATTTGCAGAAGGGGCGATAGAACAGCACGCTCAGCACCGCAACCACAATGAGGATCGCGAGCTTCCAGGAAAAGAGCTTTCCCAGCGCGGAGCGGATTCCCACGTTCATGATGGACAGCGGAATCGCGCCCTCGAGCACACCTTGCGGGC